>JAILRX010000044.1 GCA_024697985.1 Treponemataceae bacterium
GACAATGCCATTTCGATTTTATTCTGATAATCCTTGATAAGTGAATCAACCTGTTCATCGCTCAGATCTGTAGGCATTTCTGGTTTTGTCTTGTTTGTCTGGAGAGATACGAGCTGGTCAATCAATGTGTTCAAAATCTTAATTTTGCTTACAGAAACACCATCATTTTCAGAACCACGGATTGCATATCCTGAAACGTGATCAAACTGCGTGTAGATGACTTCGTTTGATTCGACAGGTACGTAAACCTTGTTTCCGCTTGAAACGAGTGAGCTGTAAGAAATAGGATTCATTGAAGGTATTCCAGATGTCATTTTTTCTCTCCAACATTTTAATTTCAATTAAAATATCGGAAAGATAGCGAAAAGTATTAGAAATATTGTTTTTTCCAGCGCTTCATTCGCTCGTCAATGGTCTCCGGAGTGTTCTGCATATCCGTTGAAATTGCATCGAGAAGATATGGATAAAGAACGCTTTCCTTTATGGAATGCCACTGTTCAGGATAAACGTTGATGGTGTTTATATAATCCGAAATCGGAAGGTTTTTTCGAAGCATCGGGATGTAGATTGTAAGGGTCTTTTCGTTTACTCCCCTGATTGCCGAAAATCCGCCGAGCATTCCGAAGTTGAGGCTGTTCGATTTCATCTGATGTTTTCTTTCGATGATTTTTTTCTGATTTTCTTCATTCATCAGCCAGAAAATAAAGTTTTCAGCATTCTTGATGTTTGCTGATTTTTTATAGATTCCAAGGAAGGCTACGTCGTCCTCAACCGGGATTTTGTCGTTATAGCTGAGCCATCTGTATTCAAGCCCTGCAACCTTATCATCAGGCAGAGAGAAAAAATCACCGCTGGACGTATACTGAAAAAGGCTTCGATGTTCAGAAACAAGTTTGTATGCCGGCATGTAAAGGTACTTGAACGAATAATCATCCTCGGCCGTGCTTGAAGTATTATTCGTCAAAGTCCAGTTCTTGAAGTATGACAAGGTTTCATCGAGCTTGGTCTTGTTCCATGAAAACTGCTTGTCATATTTTTCGAAGCTCTTGAAGTCAACGCCCTGCATCTTTGCGACGTTGTATACAAAATCCGGATTCCATCGTGGAGCAAAGCCCATCGAAGTGTAGATTCCGTTCTTATTCTTCTGATTGTATTTGACTGAAACGTCCCTGAGTTCATCCAAAGAAATTACGTAGTCGTTCGAAAGCATGTCTGCATTTTCTTTTGCAAGGATGATGATGGGCAGATTGAAGCTTACCGGCAAAAGATACTGGCTGTTTCCGATTTTTCCGACGGCAAGGACTGATTCGTAAAAATTAGATTTTTTCATTCTTGGCGAATGAAGGAGGTATCCGATAGGGATAAAGTTTTTCTTGGTTCTTTCGTTTCTGATTCCGGTTCCGATTACGATATCCGGAGTTTTTTCGTCTTTTGCAGGCGGAAGTGAAAGTGAAAGCTGTTCTTTATAGGCAATTACGACCTTGCACTTGTTTTGAGAAGCGTTAAAAAGCTCGGCATAGGAAACGACCTCGCTTTTGTTCGTCCATATCAAAACAGTGTTTGATTCTTTCGATTTGCATCCGCTAAAAAAAACAGAAACGAAGCAAATCGAAAGAATGAAAAGCGAAGTTTTTCGGAAAAAACTCAACTTAAGCTTTGACACCAGCTAATTCCTCGGCTGCCTTATAGATTGTCTGATAGGTAGGTTCGATATCCCTCTTATCAAGGCTTGAGAAGGCGATTCGCAAAGTCTTGCTGTCGATGGCAATCGTTCCAACTTCGTATTCTTTAAGCAATTTCTGTCGAAGTTCTTCAGCATCAATTCCATTGCATCTAAGGCTCATGAAGTAACCTGAGTTGAAAGGCATTGGTGTAAGAACCGGATGACCTTTTTTTGTCTCCAAAAAGTTTCTGGCTCTTCGGTATCGGCCTTCAAGGATTGTCCTGAACTCAGCTTTTTCAGACTCGATTTCTGGATCTGAGAAGGCCTTGAGCAAAATTGTCTGGCTAGGAGTTGCACAGCAAGAAACTGAAGATCGGATTACACCCATCAATTTTTTAACGAGCGCATCGTACTGTTCTTCTGTAAAGCCCTTGCATCCAAATGTCAAAAATCCGCATCGGAAACCCCATACGTAGTCTTCCTTTGTAGGTCCGTCAATTTTTACGGCAAGGATATTTTCGTGCAAATCAGCAAGGTAAGCAAAAAGTGACTGCTTTTCGATATTGTCTTCGTAAGCAAGTCCGTAATATGCGTCATCACAGCAAACAAGAATCTTATTTCCAGCTTCTGCGCATTCTTTCAATACTTCACAAATCTGTTTTGCTTCTTCTACTGTTTCACTGTAACCAGATGGATTCTGTGGGAAGTTAAGGATGATTCGAACTTCTCCGCATCGGGCAGCTTCTTCATTGATTGCTTCTCGGAATGCATCAACGTTGAATCCGCCTTCAAAACCGTCGCCCCAGAACATCTTGAACTGTTTAAGGTGAGCGTTTCGTCTAGTTTCTGCAATCAAGGCGTAATTGTCCCATGAAGGATCGCAGGCAAGAAGGTTTTCATCTTCATCAAGGAACAGGTCGCATACGTAGGAAATTCCAGCTGTAAGGCCAGGAACTACTACAGGCATGGAGATCAGTTTGTTCAATAATAAAGGATTTTTAGCTACAAGTTTGATCTTCCATAATTCGCGAAGTTTTGGATTTCCGGCGGTTGGAGCGTAAGATACAGTCTCCGAAGAAGAAAATGTAGAAAGTTGTCGCTGAACTGCAGGAAGCCATACCGGAATTCCGTCATTTACGGTGATACCGATAGTTGCATTTGCTTTTTTTCCAAGTTTTTTGGCTTCACCACTCTGTGCGATGATTCCCTTTGGAAAATACATACGTCTGCCCATTTCAGAGAGCAGAGAGTCAACAGCAGTGTCTTTTAAGACGTCATTTAATTCTTGTGCTAAAAAGTGTAACATGATAAACTAAATTATTGTGAAATATGGAAGGGGTGTCAAGATAAAAGCTTTTTAGTTTTTATTAATTTCACAATCACTTTTTATTTATTTTCAGACATCCCTTTAAAAAAGTTACAGAGGGGATAAATGGCTGAATCAACCAATTTACAACAAGACTGCCAGTGGGCGCGCGAAACACTTGAAAAGTGCAAGGCTGAAATGGCAAAAAGAATTGTTGGTCAAGAAAATATAATCAATTCAATTTTTACTGCATTGATCACGGACGGACACATCCTTTTGGAAGGCGTTCCGGGACTTGCAAAGACTCTTGCAATCAAAACCTTTGCTGAAATTTCAGGGCTCGAATTCAAGAGAATTCAGTTTACGCCAGACCTTTTACCTGCCGATGTATTAGGAACACTTCTCTACAACCAGGCCAAGGGCGAATTTTCAGTACGAAAAGGACCTGTATTTACCAATATTTTGCTTGCTGATGAAATCAACCGTTCGCCGGCAAAAGTTCAGTCTGCGCTTCTTGAAGCAATGGCAGAACGACAGATTACTATCGGCGATGAAACACACAAACTTCCGGTTCCGTTCGTAGTTCTTGCAACACAGAACCCGATCGAGCAGGAAGGAACCTACAATCTGCCGGAAGCAGAATTGGACAGATTTTTACTCAAGACAAAGGTGCCTTATCCGATGCCAAGCGAAGAAGTTCAGATCGTAAAGGCCGGCGGAAATCCAGAAAACATCAAAGTAACAAAGCAGCTTTCTGCTTCCGACATCGAACGGCTTCGCTCGATTGCACAGCAGATTGTGTGCGACGATAAGATTATCGAATACATCGTTTCCATCGTTTCAATCACACGACAGGAAATCAGCGGTGCCCAGAAAACAAACGACTTTTTGCACTACATCACCTTTGGTGCTTCGCCTCGAGCAAGTATCGCGATGTGCAAGAGCGCAAAAGTTCATGCCCTTTTCAAGGGACGAACCTTCGTTCTGCCAGAAGACGTAAAGGAAGTAGCAAAAGATGTTTTGAGGCACAGACTCGTTCTTTCATACGAAGCAGGTGCTGACGGAGTTACCTCCGATGAAATCATCGATAAGCTCATATCTTTTGTTCCGGTTCCGTAACGAGGGTCTTTTATGAAAAAAGACGCGTTCTTTATCTCGGACAGTACAACTCTTGCAAAAAGCGCAAGTGCATTGCGTTTACGTTCTCGTCTTATTGCCGAAGAAATGAAAAGCGGTAACTTCGCTTCGATTTTCAAAGGTCAGGGAATTGAATTTGCCGGAGTACGTGAATATCTGTTCGGTGATGACGCGCGTGCCATCGACTGGAACGTTACGGCCAGAATGGACAGGGCCTACATCAAGCAGTACGAAGAAGAACGCGAACAGACGGTTTTTCTGATTGTAGACCGCTCGCTTTCGATGGAAACCGGTTCAGACACCTACACGAGGCTCAACATAGCAACCGAAACTGCGGCATTGCTTTTGCTTGCGGCTCAGAACAACGCATGTCCTGTCGGAACGGTGCTTTTTGACGGTAAAATCACTTTTTCATGCACGCCAAAAAAGGGTGCAGAAAACACGATGCTTATCCTCACAAAACTTGCACAGAGAAATCAGAGCGTGACTCAGGGGTCGTGCCTTTCAAACTCGATTCAGGGTGCCGAAAAACTTTTGAAAAAACGTTCTATGGTGTTCATCATCTCGGATTTCAGGTCACCTGATTACGAAAAGAATCTTGCCCGCCTTTCACAAAAACACGACGTGGTGGCAATTCAGGTGGTCGACAACAACGATTCAGAGCTTCCACAGATGGGTCTTATCTGTGTTCACGATCCGGAAACAAAGGCGACAAAAGAATTTGATACCCAGTCCAAGGAGTTTCAGCAGCTCTGGAGAGAAAACAACAAGCAGTCAATTTCACGATGGAAATATATGTGCGAGCGACACGGCGTAATCCCGCTGGTCATCTCAACAACTGATGATCCTGCGATTCGTCTTGCAAGATTTTTTGCAATGAAGGAGAGGGTTTAAGCCATGCCGAGTCCAAAAGTCCTTACGGAAACACAGGGAAACCTTTTCATCAGTCCGATAGAATTTTTCTGCGGAGACAAAGTCCTCATTTCCTACGACATCAGCGTTGAAGATGATTTTTCAATTGATATGCTTAATTCTTCAGACCAAAGCGAATTTTTCTTTTCGACTCCAGAAGAAATTCAGTCGCTGATTTCGAACATCGATGAATACAAAAACATCACGATTGAAAGCATCGACTATTCGCTCAACAAAAATATTTTGAACTTCAAGATTTCATGCACTTTCTGGCAGCCAGGCAAAGTTGATATGCCGGAAATCAAAATCAAAACTGAAAATTACATTCTTAAAGTGCCGGTTCCACAGATTGAAGTTTCATCAATTCTTGAAAAAACGCAGATTTCTTCAATCCGAAGCTACAAGGGACCGGAAATCATTCCAGGAAGCACCTACATAGTCTGGGGAGGTGGAATCCTGCTTCTTGGAATCATTGCCTGCCTGATAACGATGATCGTCAAGTTTTCCAAGATCAAGCGTTTCTGCAAGACGCTCAGACTCAAGTATAAATATAGAAAGAATTACAAGCGTTCCGTTTCAAAACTGAACCTGCTTTTGAAAAATTCACAGAGCCTTTCGGACATGGATTTTTGCGAAAAGGTTCAGTCGATTCTCCGAGGATTTTTTGCAGTGCGCTTTTCAGAACGCATCTACAATATGACGACCCCGGAAATCACCAAGTGGTTTACGGACAGTTTCGGAAAGCTTTTACCGGATAATGCAATGGATGCAATCGAAATGTTTTATGCCGTTATGGTCCGCTGCGAATACATCAGATTTTCGGGAAGTTCATCGCAGGAGGCGGTTCTTTCGGCAGAGGAAAGAAAATCACTTTTAACTCAGTCGCAGGAAATTTTTGATTTGATTGAAAAAGGAATAGTAACAGAATGATAACTTTTGAAAACTATTATGTTCTTCTTTTACTTTTAGGAATTCCTCTTTTTATAGTCCTTTACAAGACCAACATCATCAAAAAGAATGCGCTTCCGGCCCTCTACACTGACTGGCAGGGTGACATCTTCAGCTGGAAGTCCAAGAAGGTCACTTTCTTCAAATGGGTCGTAATTGTCTTTTGCGCGCTTTCATATATCTGCGCCGTAATCGCAATGGCAAACCCTAGAAACACAAAATACGAAAAGCGCTATATTTCGCGCGGAACCGAAGTCATGTTCATTTTGGACATAAGTCCTTCGATGGCCGCAATGGATTTGGGCAACAAGGGTCGAATCGACTGCGCAAGAGAAACGATCATGCAGGTCGTCAACTCAATGACAGGAACTGCCTTTGGAATCATCGCAATCGGAACTGATGCAGCCTGCGTAATGCCGCCTTCATTGGATACAAAACTTTTCGAGCGACGACTTTATAACATCAAACTGGGTGAATTCGGAGACGGAACAGCTCTTGGAGTCGGAATTTCATCAGCAGTTTTTCACCTTGCTTCATCAATGGCACCGCAAAAAGCCATCATCCTGATGACAGACGGCGAAAACAACGCAGGAACAATCCATCCGTATACGGCGGCAAAACTTGCTAAAGAAGAAAAAATCCCGATTTACGTAATGGGAATCGGAACACAGGGAACTGTCCCGATTGAATATACAGACCCTGTTTCAGGAAAAATATTTTCAGGTTTTTTGGATTCAAAATTCGACACCGAATCGCTTTCAAAAATCGCCGAAATTACGAACGGCAGTTTTTACGAGATTCAGGCCGTCGAAGATTTGACGAACGTAACAAGGGCAATCGTCCAAAACGAATCGGTCGTACCGCACTTCTACACGGTTTCCGTGGACACCGATTTTTACCGGGTATTTCTGACGCTTGCAGAAATTCTGGCGATCTTTGCATGGATGATTGAAACATTATATTTAAGGAAGTTCTTCTGATGAATTTTGAAAAACCGGAACTTTTATGGACAATGATTTTCTCACTGATTCCCCTCATCCACATGGCAAGGGAACTTTCTCAGGTAAAAAAGACAAAAAATTTCATCTTCAAGACGAAACAGCTGGCTAAACTCAAGGAAAAAGAATACAAGGTTCGAATCCTGATAAAAAATATCTTTCTTGCACTCTGCTGCATCTGTCTGGCTTTCGCACTTGCAAATCCTTATTGGGGAACAAAGGTCGTGCCTGTTCAGAAAAACGGAAACTCGCTGACAATGGTTTTTGACGTTTCCTGGAGTATGATGGCAGACGACTGTGAGGAAGGGAAAACCCGTCTTTCCCAGGCAAAGGCCTATGCACGCGACCTCATTCTGGAAAAATCAGAAGGAATCGACATTGCCTCTGTTGCTGTAGTCGCAACAAAAGGAAATGCAGTTACTCTTGTGCCTCAGACAGAAGACCATAACGAAGCGCTCACGTTGATTGAAGCCTTGAATCCGGGGATGTTTACTACAGTCGGCTCGAACATCGCAAAGGGAATCGAAGAGGCCGTCCTTTCGTTCCCGGCAAATCAGGCTCGGCAGAACACAATCGTCGTATTCACTGATGCAGGCGAAACTGACGGCTCAATCGAAAAGGCAATTATTCAGGCAGCCAGCCACGGAATCAACGTGTTTATCGTAGGTTTTGGAAGTCAGGAAGGAACCGATATTTTCATAGGAAACGATTTTGTCACGAACTTCAGGATCTTCAATGAAGAAAATCAGGAAGAATCAGAAATCGAACAGCTTCAGAATCTTGAAAAGCAAAAGATTGCAAACAAAAATCCTGTTACCGTTCACACAAAGCTTGAAAGCGACAAAATCGAAACAATGATTGCAGACTTAAAAAGCAAGACGTCTTTTCCAAAAATCAAGATTGAATACCTTGATGGAAAATCAGAAATCGAAAAGGCCAAGCTCATTTCGTTCATCTATCGAAATGCTGATGATAATTCTGAAAAATCCCAGCTAATTGGATACGAAACCAAAAACGTTTCGCACCACACGCTTTTTATAGTCCTCGCCTTCTCTTTTGCTCTGCTAGGCGTTTTCTTCGGCTACTTTACAGTGCCTCTTGTAAAAAGCAGCGCACTCATCGTGTTTTTGCTTTTACTGAACTCATGTTCGGCAACCATCGAACAGGAATCATATCTTCTTCAGGGTTCGTTTTTCTGGCATCAGGGCAACTATCAGAAAGCAGAAATCAAATTTTTGGAAACCCTTTCTCAGGCAAACGACAGTAACAACAAACTTCTCGAACAGTACGCCATTTTGGGATTGGGTTCCTCTTATGCGATGCAGAACGAGGAAATCGCAGCCTATTCGCGGCTTACTTCCATCAGCGAAGATTCGCCGGATGCGATTAAATTTTCATCAAACTACAATATGGGAGTTTTAGCCTTTTCACAGGGAGACTACAAACTTGCTACGGAATATTTCAAAAAGGCCCTCACCATCGATTCGAATTCAGTTGATGCGAAAATCAATTATGAGCTTTCGCTGAAACAGGAACAGAAAGATAATCAGGGTTCGGAAAACAAGGGGAAATCAGCATCGGCCGCACAAAGAACGGTTCTGAAAGACACCCTTTTTTCAATCATCAGGGAGAATGATCAAAACATATGGAAAAATCACCAAAAAGAACAAAGTCCACAAAACTCACTGGACTATTGATATTTTTTGCCCTGATTTTGTGTTCAAATCAGAGCATTTTTGCACATTACTATTCCCGCTATGTTTTCAAGCCGACAGAAGAATACGTTTTCCAAGGTGAAGAAACGGTTTTTGAAACGACCATCCCAAATCTGCGTCCGGTTGATATTCAGGTTACGGCACAAAACCTTCCTGACAAGGTAACCTTCATCGCATCAGACAAAACTGAAATCTTTAACGAGGACGGAGTTCGCTGCACCCGAGTCAGAATCATCTATCGTTTTGATGAAATTGGATATTTCAAGATGCCACCGATTGCATCCCGAATCCGATACGGTGCCTACACGCTGACTGTCGCAAACGTAAATGTCCTGCACAATCCGCAGACGATTCAACCGCTGGTAAAATTTGAGCGCATGGATGACGGAAAGACAGTTTATTCTGTCGGCGAAAGAATTCCTCTGATGCTGACAGTTTCGTTTGCCTCGAAAATCGAAAGTTTTCATGCGACAGTCCTTGAAAATTCTGCCATCTGCAAGGTAACTGATGAATTTCCGCTACCTGTAAAAATCGGAAGCTTTACTGATGAGCCTTTTGCGGTGGCTCAGTTCAATTTTATTCCGCTTGAAGAAGGAATCGTGCAGGTTCCACAGGTAAACGTAAAAGTTCAGACCTGGAAGGAAGTTGATAAGATCGTAAGTTCCGAGCCGATGGAGTTTTACATCAAGAAGGCCGTTCCTGAGCAGAACACAGCTCTTCAGGAAAAACTTTCAGTTACGGAAGGCGAATTCGGCGAAAAACAGGAAATCATTCTTAGCCCGGAAGAAGTTCTTGAAAGAAACGGCAAGATTCAAAAAATTGCCGAGCTCAGGAACTCGGAGAAAAAGCATCTTTTCTATTCATCCTACAAAAAACAGAGGATTGAGCTCGAACAGGAAATCGGAATTTCAAAAACTGAAAATGAACTTTCTTTGGGAATTCTTTACATATTTTTGTTTCTTTTTTTGGTTTCAGTTGTTACATTAATTGTATCAATAGTATTTAAAAAAAAGGCGCTGATTATCGTAATGACGATTCTTGCGTTCTTGATTTTTACATGGATTTTGATTTTTGCGATTTATGCCAACAAGGACTACGCAATCCTTCTGGAAGGAAAGATTTATCTTGTTCCAGAAGAAATTTCAAACATTTATTTTTCTTTGAAACCGGGAACCAGGGTTCAGGTCAAGGGAATAACGACAGACTGGATTTTCATAACCTATGGTGAAAATTCCGCAGGCTGGGTAAAAAGCGAAAACCTTATTTTGCTGAAATAGGAGCCATAATTTGGAAGATTTATACAAGATTCTTGGAGTTGAAAAAACAGCCACACAGGATCAGCTCAAAAAAGCCTATCGAAAACTGGCAATGCAGTATCATCCGGACAGAAATCCAGGTGATAAAAATGCAGAAGAAATGTTCAAGAAAATAAACGAAGCTTACTCCATTCTGAGCGATGAAGAAAAACGAAAGCAGTACGATCTTTACGGAAACGAACAGTACAATGCAAGACAGTATCAATATCAGAATGATTCACAGGCTAATTACAGTTATTACTATCAGGATAATCCTTTTGAACAGTGGTTCCGCGAGAATCAAAACCGCGACTGGTCAGAACAATACGAGCAGAACACCAGAAATTACAGAAGGGCTACGAAAGGAGCCGGTTTCAGTGCAATTATTTCCGGTATCGCAATGGTTGCAGTGGGATTGGTATTCTTTGGTTATTCTTGGATTTTATTTCCAATCGGCCCGATATTGTGCATCGCGGCCATAGCAAGTGGTATTGCTGATATTGCCGGCGGAGTTGTTACGCTCAAGAAAGTCGTCGGCAGCAAGAAACGAAAATCTTAGATTTATCTTTCTCGGAAAATAATTCTTCCTCGATTCAAATCATATGGTGAAAGGGCAACTTTTACAGAGTCGCCTGGAACGATTCTTATGAAATGCTTTCTCATTTTTCCTGACAGATGTGCAAGAATGATATGTCCATTCTGCAATTCAACCCTAAACATTGTGTTAGGCAATGCTTCTTTTACAATGCCATCAACTTCAATAGCTTCTTCTTTAGCCACAATTCCTCTCCAAAATAGAATTATATTATAGTAAATTTTGTTTGCTTTTTTTCAGTTCAGCACCTATAATTTATGAGTAAATTTAATCTTTTGTCAACATATAAGGAATAATACATGGAAAAAGAATTTTTAGACAAAATGAAAGAAACTTTGATAGCTAGTAAAAATGAAATCATAGACCAGTTGACGTCAAACAGTTCTGATATCAAGCACATCATCGAAACAATGGAAACAAAGGACAGTATTGACCTTGCTTCTGACACTATCGATGCAACCCTTCTCGACGCCTTGAGCACAAAAGACTTGAACAGAATCAAGCTCATCGACAACGCTCTTACCAGAATCGAGCAGGGAAAATATGGTCTTTGCGTAAAATGCGGAAAACCTATCGCACAGGCTCGTCTGGAAGCAATTCCTTACGCCCTCATGTGCATAAACTGCAAATCAGAAGACGAAAGACGAAATCGATAGAAAATCTATAAAAAACAGTTTCTAATTCAGGATGGCTACAATGAACTTTGTAGCCATTTTTTATTGTCCAAATAATAAAATTCACTGTAGCCGGCTTTTTTCATCTGCTGGACTGCAAAATCATAGCCATTGTTCAACTGCCCCACTCCATGCGCATCCGCACTGATAGTAACAGGGACATCCAGACTTCTAAGAATTTTAAGAAAATCCAAGCTCGGATAGGTATCGTTCAATGTGCCTCGTGAAATTCCGCCGTAATTTACTTCGACAACTTTGCCGCTTTTAGCAAAAGCCTGAGCGGTTGCAGTTATTTCATGCTTATACCAGTCTTCTTCTTCGGAAAAGAAATTGATGGCGGCATTTCGTTTTCGGATTATATCAGGATGGGCAATTATGTCGTAATCGCTCAAAGTCGCCATTTCCCGCTGGATGGCAAAATAGGACTGACACGCAAGTTTTCCGTCGTTGTCGAACATGTTTTTAAGGCCTTCACGGACCTCTTCTTCGCTGCCATCAACTGCAAAAAGATTTACAGGAAAATTGCTTTCTTCCTGAGGATAGCCTTTTGCATAAGGTGAATCGTAGTTTACGGCATAGTGAACGGCCCCGATCAAAAAGTCCGGCTCAAACTGTGCAAGTTTAGTTTTTGAAGGCTCCAGAACCATCGGTATGAAATCAGCCTCGAAGCCGACCTGGAGCTGAATTTTATCTTTGTATTGCAATGCTAATTTTCGTATAGTCGAAACGTATTCATCGTATTTGTCGTTTTTCAGATGCCACGACGACTGATATGGAAAAGCGGCATGAGATGAAAAACCGAGGATATCAAAGCCTGAAGCAATGGCATCCTGCACCATTTCCTCGATTGAAGCTTTGCCGTCACAAAAAGTTGAATGTGTATGATAATTTGTTTTCATTGCCCGATTAAAACTCTGCGTTCAAAACCTTGTTTACAGTCTGAACGATTGCATCCGGAGACTGAGGTTTAACAAGATAATTTCTTGCTCCGAGGCTGATTGCCTTGAAAATAGAATTCTTATCAGAAATCATCGAGTAAACGATGACAGGGTCGATGTAGCGCTTATCCTGAAGAATTTTCAAAACATCGAAACCGCTCATTTCAGGCATATTGATATCAAGAATTGTCATGTCAAAGTGATTTTTATCCAGCGCCTGCAGGAAATCCCGGCCTGTTCTAAAAAGATAAACTGCAGAATCCGAAGAAAAGGTCTTTTTCAAGAACTGAAGTACGTTTTCATCATCATCAACTACAGCGATTTTTCTTGAAGAACTTGCTCCAGGTGTAAAATCCTGATCTTCAAGCTGAGTCTTGTTCGAAATATCTTCAGGATTGTAGGAAATTTCCATGGAGCCCTGTGAAATATCAGCAGTTGCTGTAAGAATATTATCGTTGATGAAATCGGCCATATCGTTTGTTTCCGTGTTGTCAACAACCGAATACAAAACGTTCTGCAAGCTTGTCGCAACAGAAACGCCCTGGTATTCCCTGTGGCCTTCAATCAGTTCCTTTGTAAACGAGTCAAAGGAAAGAATCTTTACGTTATTTGGCTTGATTCGAGGGTCTGCGAGAATTGAATCCAAAAGCTTTTCAAGGTTCGTGCCGTCAACAAACGAAAGCGTAAGGTCGGTAAGCATTACGATGACTTTTGGAGCAGTCAGTTTTTCTGCATCCAAAATTTCAGTAATCTTGTACTGCAAAAGCGACATCTTGTCGCGATTGAGCCCCTGAGCAATTTCAATGAAAAGAATATCGTTGTTAACGTGAAGTTCAAGAATTGATGGAGTCGTATCAAGTATGAAAAGAGTTTTAAGGGCTGAGCTCAAAAATTCAAAGAAAACGTCGAATCGAACCGGCTTATGGAAATATTTTACCACACCGTACTGAACGTAGTCCTCGATCTGCTCTTTAGGCGCGACAGGACCACATATTACAACGGGAATGTTTTTTGAATTTGGATTTTTTGCCTTTCGGTCAAGGTAATCTTCCATGTCAAAAAAACTTTTTTCTACGTTTATAATAATTAAATCCGGGATACTGGATATTGTTCTAGTAAATGCGTCGCGTCGACTTTCACAAATTTCAACTTTTATATTTTCAGTTTGTAATTTTGATGTTAAAAAAGTTTTAAAAAGCGGAGTCGCATCAACAATTAAAACCTGTTTCATAATATTTTATATTAAAAGGTTTTATGAAAAAAAACAAGACAGATTTTTTTAAAGGGTAAAAAAATGCCGGCAGTCCATAGCGGACGGCCGGCATGTAAGTCTCAGCTAAAAATTAAGTTATCGGGCAAGAATTTTTGCAAGATCAGGGCATTTAGCGATTTCGCCTTTGAGGGCTTCTTCGCGAGCCTTGTTTACGTAATCTTTAGACTGGAAACTGTATTTGAAGTTTGTGTGAACGTCGTAAGTTCCCTTCATCAAAGCATAAGCATCTTCTGTCATAACGAGCTCTTCGTCTGTAGGGATAACGAAAATCTTGATTTTAGAATCGTCTGTGCTGATAAGTGTTTCGGCGTTGCTTGTGTTTGAAAGCTTGTTCTTGGCCTGATCCATCTTGATTCCCATGCATTCAAGACCTTCTGTAGCCATAGCACGGATTGTAGCAGAATGCTCACCTACACCGGCTGTAAATACAACTGCATCAACGTTTCCAACGGCAGCAACAAAGGCACCGATTGTCTTTTTGATTCTGTAAGCTTCCATTTCCATACCGAGCTTGCAAAGTTCATCACCCTGTTTTGCGGCATTTTCAATATCTCGTCGGTCTGTATATTTTCCAGTAATTCCCAAAAGACCTGATTTCTTGTTCAAAGCCTTGTCCATTTCATCAGCAGACATTCCTGTTTTTCTCATGATGTAGAAAGGAAGGGCCGGGTCAACAGAACCGCTTCGAGTTCCCATTACAAGACCATCAAGCGGAGTAAGTCCCATTGTCGTGTCGAAACATTTTCCGTCTTTAACTGCACAGCAAGAAGCACCGTTACCGATGTGGCAGATTACGAGATTTGTGTCTTTTGGCTCTTTTCCAAGAAGAGCGGCTGCTCGTTTTGATGTGTAAAGAAATGATGTTCCGTGGAAACCATATTTTCGGGCAGCATATTTTGTGTACCATTCACGTGGAATTGCATACATGAATGAGCTTTCAGGCATTGTCTGATGCCAAGCTGTATCCATAACTGCACAGTGTGGAACGTTTGGCAAAACTTTCTGAGCAGCTTCGATACCCATGATGTTTGCAGGATTGTGCAAAGGTCCGAGGTCCTGAACAGAACGGAATGTTTCCAAAACTTCTGGATTGATGATGACAGATTTTGTGAATTTATCTCCACCATGCAAAACTCGGTGACCAACAGCGCCGATAACGCTCATATCTGTGATAACGCCAACTTCCGGGTCTGTAATTTCTTTAAGGATAAGTTCGATTGCTTCTTTGTGTGTAGGGCATGGGCTTTCGAATTCAATTTTTTTGCCTTTAGCCTTGTGTGTAATGCAGGAACCGTTATCTGCAATTCGTTCAACAACGCCACTTGCCAAAACGGCTTTATTATCCCAGTCATAAACCTGGTATTTTGCGGAACTTGAACCGCAATTCAATGTTAAAATAACCATTTAATTCTCCCTAGTTCAAAATACTTATAAGTCAGTATAACCCATTTCTTATTTTCGTGCTATACTGAAGGTATGCAATGGTTTGAAAAAGAAGATTTCTGGATCCAATACGGTCCGATAATGTTTGATCAGCAGCGCTGGGCAGAAAGTGCAGACGTTGCAGAAAAAGTCTGTTCGATAGCCGAATTAAAAACCGGCTCAAAAATTCTTGATGCAGGATGCGGTCCTGGAAGAATTACGACAGAGCTTGCTCTTTTGGACATGGATGTAACCGGAGTCGACATCATCCAGCCATTTTTGGATGCAGCAAAAGAAAGTGCCGATGACGAAGGCGTAAAAATCAATCTTGTAAATGCAGACCTCAGAACATTCTGTCCTTCAAATACTGATGAAAAAAACGGTTACCTTGAAAAATTTGATCTTGCTGTAAACCTCTATACCTCTTTCGGTTACTGCGAAACAATCGAAGAAGACACTTTGATTCTAAAAAACATTTTCAATTCAATCAAAAAAGGCGGTACTTTCATCATGGAAACGACCAGCCGTGAAAGCGCCATCAAATACTTTACCGAAGGCGAATGGTTCAGACGCGCAGGAAAAATCGTGTTCACCGAGTTCAGCGTGCAAGGTGCCTGGGAAGGTCTTGTTTCAAAATGGACATTGATTGATGAAAAGACCGGCGAAAAAACCGAGCATTGCTTCGTACAGCGACTGTACTCCGCCGTAGAACTCTGCAAGACGCTCAAGGAAATCGGATTTTCAAGCGTAGAAGTCAGAGGCGGTTTTGACGGCGAACAATACGACCAGAACCTAAAGACCCTCGTTCTTATAGCCAGAAAATAAAGGAGTTCAAAATGGAACTTACATTAGAAAGCAAAATTGGTGAGCTTTACCAGACCCCGATTGGAAAGGACATCATCAACAAGCTGCTTTTACAGCTGAATAAATCGGAAAAACTCATCACAAATCCAATCGTTTCAAACCTAAAAATAAAGACTCTGGCAAAACTTACAAAAAAGATTCTGGGCCCCGGATTCTTTACCGCTTTTTTGAATCTGGTAAACAGCGAAAAAGATAAGCCGCTTGCAAAGGCAGACGGAAGTGCGCCGGGAGGCCTGATAAAAAAGGTCTGGTGGAAGGAAGCTGTTTTCTATCAGATCTATCCAAGAACCTTTTGCGATTCTGATGGAGATGGAACAGGCGACCTGAAGGGAATCATCTCGAAACTTGATTATCTTTCAGACCTTGGAATTGATGCAATATGGCTAAGTCCTATCTACGATTCCCCGATGGATGATAACGGCTACGACATCAGGGACTATCACAAAATTCTGAAGACCTTTGGTGACATGGCTGACTTTGACGAGCTTTTAAGTGAGGTCCATAAGCGAAACATGAAACTGATCATGGACCTTGTCGTAAACCACACGTCGGACGAGCACGAATGGTTCCAGAAAGCACTCAAGGACAAAAATTCAAAATATCACGACTATTATATTTTCCGAGACAAGCCGAATAACTGGACTTCGTGGTTCAGCGGCTCGGCATGGAATTTTTATGGGGGTACTGCCGCAGATTGTGGCACTTCCGATTGTGGCAGTACCGATCGTGCCGGCGAAGGCGAGTACGCACTTCACCTGTTTTCAAAAAAGCAGATGGACCTCAACTGGGAAAACCCGGAACTCAGGCACGAAGTCATCAACATGATAAACTGGTGGCTTGATAAGGGCGTAGACGGATTCAGGATGGATGTCATCAACCTGATTTCAAAGCAGGAAGGACTCCCGGACGGAGATGAACTTATCGGCAACATGATGGGCTTTACCGGAATCGAGCATTATTTTTACGGTCCGCACCTCCACGAATACCTAAGGCAGATTCACGACGAAGCATTCAAGGCTCACGACGCTTTTTCTGTCGGAGAAACGCCAGGGCTTGGAATGCAGATGGCAAAACTTGTGACCGGAGAGGAAAGAGGCGAACTGGATATGGTATTCAGTTTTGATCACCTGGAAAGTCCTGGTCACACAAGATTCGATGATTACGAATACGATTTGAACTATTACAAAAAATACATCACGGACTGGCAGCTCAACTACGGAGCGAACTGCTGGAATTCACTGTTTTTCAACAACCACGACAATCCTAGAATGGTAAGCAAGATTGCAAAAGACAAGACCTATCATTTTGAAATCAAATACCTGCTTGCAATACTTCAGTTTACGCTCAGGGGAACGCCTTTTGTTTTCCAGGGCGATGAAATGGGCCTTGAAAACTACGAGTTCGACTCAATTGACCAGATTAATGACGTGGAAAGCAAGAATAAGTTTGCAGAACTTTGCGAAAAGATGAGCGAGGAAAAGGCTTTTGAAATCATCAAGGCTGGAAGCCGAGAACATGCCCGAATCCTGCTTCCATGGAACGAGACAAACGATCCGATCGTAAAGCAACAGTCTTTTGACCAGACGATTTTTGACGAATACAAATGCCTGATTAAACTTCGAAAAGAAAATCCGGTTTTGGTTTACGGGGATTTCAGAGTTTTGCGTTCGGAAAAGAACGTATTCACCTACGAGCGCTACGATGAAAACTCAAGTTTCATAATCGACTGCAACTTGAGCAACAAGCTCCAGAAGGCCTACAGCCAAAAAAAATCCGCCTACAAACTTGTGAACAGTAATTCGACAAGTCAGGACGGATTTTTGACGCCTTATTCGGCACGTATTTATTCTAAAACTTCTAAAGCTTAAACCGTAAAACCGTTTATCATATCGACGACGGATTTTGAAGCATCCCTGTTCATTGCCGAAGATTTGGCTGCCTGCTGGGCAACTTCCTTCATCTGGGCGATTGCAGAGGAAACTTCAGAAGACCGTTTTCGTGTTGATTCTGACATCTGCTGAAGATCATTTATTTCAGTGAAGAGTTTTGAACTTTCTTTTTGCATGCTTTCAGAAGCAATCTGAATCTGTTCAGTTGCCGAATTCAAGGTTCCCATAGTCGTCGTGATGTTGTCGACCGAATCTTTTTCTCCATTGATGACGCCCTGAACCTGATGCATCAGGTTTTCCATATCAGAAATTTTTCCATTCAAAGTATCAAAAGACTTTGTTGAAACATTTGATGACTCAACGATGTTGTCAACCAAAGTATGGATATCCTTAAGCAAATCAGCGATGCTCTGAGACTGCTTTTGCGAAGTAGTAGCAAGACTTCGAATTTCGCCTGCGACAACGTTAAAGCCTTTTCCCGCAACACCTGCATGGCTTGCTTCGATTGCGGCGTTCATGGCCAAAAGGTTTGTCTGACTTGCAATGTTCGAAATTGCAACGTTTGCCTCGTTAAGGTGCTTTGATTGCTCAGAAATTCGGCTTACCAAGTCTGCAACATTTTTAAGCTGACTCTGACCTATTTCTGATTCCTTTACGAGCGATTCATATTCATTACAGATGTAATTGATTTTATCATTGACGTTCTGAATATCATCAGTAATTTTTTCAATTGCCTCGGATGAAATTCTTACTGCATCAGACTGACTGGACAGCATGTTTCCAAGCTTTTGAATCTGCATTTCTACGCTGTTCACGCTGCTTTCAAGACTTTCAGTTTTCTTGGACTGAATGTTTACGCTCATGTCGATTTCGCTGACGCCAGAAGCAGTTTTTGAAATATTATCGATATGCTCAGACATTTTATCGTAGAGCTCAGTACCGGTCTGATTGAGGACTTCCGTGTGCTGCTGTAAATCTGCAACCAGTGAATCAAGCCTTGCAATTACCTTGTTGCAGCTTTGAGCCAAAATCTTTATCTCTTTTCCGCCTGTTTCTGGAATCCTTTTTGAAAGGTCTGCCTCTCCTTCTGAAATTTCAGCCATGGCAGACGAAACTTTTTTCATCGAAGTAAAAATGATTCTGGTAAAGAGCCATACTACAACTACGCCTAAGACAAGGAATGCAGCTGCCATTATCGAAACAACCAATGTCTGACTGTTGATGTATTTTACGAGGAAGTCTACGGAAATATCGCAGCCAACCATTCCGACAACTTCGCCCTTTGAATTTTTGATGCCCTGATAGACGCTTACCTGCCATCCCCATTCTTCCTGCTCTTCAATATCCGAGCAGTTCAACGAACCGTCAGCAAAAGACTTTAACGGCGCATTACCCCACGATTCCAAATCTTCTTCTTCACCAAGGGGCGAAAAGTTTTCCTCGTCGCTCGGATCACAGCTGCCGTCAACAACATAAACGAATTTACCATCGTCAGTTTTTGCCATCGTATACAAGAAGCTGCATCCGGCACTTTTCTTAACAGCAAGCATTTCGAGCCTCAACTGCTCGTAATACGGATCTGATTCATCAAGTGATTTGGCAAGTTTTTCAAATCTATCACCATCAATAATACTGATTGTCTTTTCTACGACTGGCCTTCCGGTATTTCGGGAAGAAACCTCACCTACTCTTTTTAAACTTCCAATTGATGTAATAAGCAGAACGGTTTCTGAAATAAGGATGAAAAATCCAAGACTCAAAATAAAACGGGATTTTATTGATTTAAACATGATTTCTCCTTGCAGGCTAATCAAATAACGAATTTATTTAATGGCCTAAATTAAAAATTATTACACGAGAAACCACTTGTCAACAAAAAAATATTAAGTAAAAACAAAAAAAACTCGCAAGCCAAAGACCTGCGAGTTTTCAAGATATTTAGTTTTCAGGATGCTTTAATCTTAGTACATTCCGCCCATGTCGCCCATTCCGGCACCTGGTGCAGCTGGAGCTGGTGGTTCAGGGATGTCTGTGATTGCACATTCAGTTGTAAGAAGAAGGCTTGCAACACTTGCGGCATTCTGCAATGCAGATCGAGTTACCTTTGCAGGGTCGATGATTCCGGCTTCCATCATGTCTTTCCATTCGAGAGAGTAAGCATCGAAACCTACGCCTTTTTTAGCCGATTTAGCCTTGTCAGCGATTACGCTTCCGTCGATTCCGGCATTTTCAGCAATCTGTCGCATCGGTTCTTCCAAAGCTCGTTTTACGATCTTGAATCCGACCTTTTCATCGTCTGTAAGCTGAACGTCAGCCTTTTCCAAAGCCTGTGCAGCCTGGATAAGTGCAAGACCACCACCACAAACAATTCCTTCTTCCAAAGCAGCACGAGTTGCAGCCAATGTATCTTCAACTCTGTGTTTCTTTTCTTTCATTTCAGTTTCTGTAACGGCACCGATGTTGATTACGGCAACTCCACCAGAAAGTTTTGCAAGTCGTTCCTTGAGCTTGTCCTTGTCGTAGTCAGAAGTTGCGCTTTCAATCTGTGTCTTGATTTCTGCAACTCGTGCCTTGATTGCATCTGCATTTCCGGCACCGTCTACGATAGTTGTATTGTCCTTGTCGATCTTAACTGATTTTGCTGTACCGAGCATATCAATAGTAGCATTTTCAAGTTTGATTCCAAGCTCTTCTGTGATTACCTGTCCGCCAGTAAGAATAGCGATATCTTCGAGCATTGCCTTTCGTCGGTCACCGAATCCAGGAGCCTTAACAGCTACACATTTAAGTGTTCCTCGAAGTGAGTTTACGATAAGAGTTGCCAAAGCTTCTCCGTCCATATCTTCACAGATGATTACAAGAGCTTTTCCAGCCTGTGCAACCTGTTCCAAAAGTGGAAGAAGGTCTTTCATATTGCTGATTTTCTTGTCGTGAATAAGAATGAAAGGATTTTCGTAACTTGCTTCCATTCTGTCTCGGTCTGTTACAAAATATGATGAAATATATCCTCGGTCGAACTGCATACCTTCTACGAAGTCTGTAGTTGTTTCCATTGTCTTGCTTTCTTCAACAGTGATTACACCGTCTTTTCCAACCTTTTCGATTGCACTTGCCAAAATTCCACCGATTTCAGGATCGTTGTTTGCAGAAATCGTAGCAACGTGACTTACATCTTCAGAACCCTTTACTTCCTTTGAGTTCTTTTTGATTTCATCAACTGCGATTGCAACGGCCTTGTCCATACCTCGTTTCAATTCGATTGGAGTCATGCCTGCGGCAACGGCTTTAAGTCCTTCACGAACCATAGAATAAGCCAAAACTGTAGCAGTTGTTGTTCCGTCTCCGGCAACATCATTTGTCTTTGCTGCAACTTCTTTTAAAAGCTGAGCACCCATATTTTCAAAAGGATCTTCAAGTTCTACTTCTTTTGCAACACTTACACCGTCTTTAGTGATTGTTGGAGCTCCGAATTTTTTATCCAACATAACAAGACGTCCCTTAGGTCCAAGTGTAACTTTAACAGCATTTGAGATCTGCTCAACGCCCGAAAGCATCTTTTTGCGTGCATCTTCATTGAAAAGTAACTGTTTTGCCATTTTTAATCTCCCTATTTAAGCGTCGCTTCACGACGTTATTTTAATTCTATACATTCATAAGATAAGGATTTTTTTTTAAAACGACAAGTAATAGGAAAAAAACTTGCAAAATTTGAATTACGCTATATCATTTTTGATAATGGCTTCAAGTAATAAAGAATTAGAAAAAGATCTCACTGACATCGAATTTGAAAATTCGCTTTTCAAAGAAGCCATCCTTTTCAACGCAATACTTTTTTTCAAGGTAAACATTTCAAAGGACATAATCACCGAAGACAACATCCTCAATCCAAATTCTGAAATTAAGGTACCGCAGCCTGAAGATTTTGGACTCAAGCCGCCCTACAGTTTCAAGGAACTCTGCCAGAAAATCAGAAGTTCGTTCATTCCAGAAGACACTGATGATGATGTTACGTTCTTAGATGATCCGCTCAATAGAATTAAGTCAGCCTACGACAGAGGCGTAAAGAATTTTTGTGTAAACTACTGGATTGGAAAGGACAATAAAAAAACGACCTTCATCAATCAGTTGGTAATCATTCAAAAACATGATGATGGCGATCTTTATGCGTTCATCGTGCTTAGAAATTTCTACAAAGTACAGCAGGATCTTAAAAGGTCCTACGAAAAGCAGATTGAAAACTACGCTTTTTACGATCCGATTACAGAAGGTCCAAACTACAATAAATTCAAGACAACCCTTCAGGGACTTGGAATACCAGGCGTAATCGTTGCGATAGACATCCATTCTTTCAAAATCGTAAATTCAATCTGCGGCATTTCGAAAGGTGACAATGTAATCAAGACTGTATGGGATAAAATCCTGTCCACCCTGGACAGCGAGAAATACGAGTTTGCGGCCCACGTAAATTCAGACCACTACATCGTTTTCTATCCGACTTACGATACGGAATTCATCATCGAAAGAATCGGAGAGCTGACACAGCTTATCAGGGACTGCTCGCAGATACTTAAAGTTCCGACGCTGGAACCTTATTTTGGTATTTCAGAATGGCATCCGGGTAAAAAAGTTGAGCTGAGCAACAATGAAGCAGTCGTTGCCAAGCATACCGCTAAAAATCTGACTTCAGAAAACTATTCGTTCTTTGACAGACGGGACAACCTCCGTCTCATCCGCGAAAAAAAGATTGTTGACGCCTTTGACTCAGCCATCGAAAATGAAGAATTCAAAGTCTGGTTCCAGCCAAAATACAACCCGATTACAAAAAAGATGGTAGGTGCCGAAGCTTTGGTTCGATGGCAGCAGGAAGACGGCTCAATCATTTCGCCAATTTCTTTCATACCGATTTTTGAACAGAACGGAATCATCAGAAAACTCGATGAATATATTTTCAAAAAGGTCTGTCAGTATCAGAAAAACTGGGAAATGCAGGGAAAGAAAACCGTGCCTATCTCGGTCAATCTTTCAAGAGCAAGCCTTTACTTCAAGGACATAGTCTCGCAGTACAAGCAGATTCTGGATGAAATCGGACTGGATCCGGCCCTCGTCCCGATAGAAATTACTGAAACCGCCGCCGTAAACAACGAATCGATAAAGGACATCGCTGACAGTTTTTACAAAGCCGGATTTCCGCTCCACATGGATGATTTCGGTTCAGGATATTCGTCACTTTCAACACTCAACGTGCTTCATTTTGAGACGCTCAAACTGGACAAAAGCCTCGTCGACTACATCGGAAACTTTGGCGGAGACCGAGTTATCGAACACACAATCTGCCTTGCAAAGGAACTGGGAATTTCAGTTACGGCAGAAGGCGTTGAAAACGAAGATCAGGACAGGTTCCTCAAGCACATCGGATGTGACAACATCCAGGGATATTTTTATTCAAAACCGATTCCTTTCGAGGAGTTTGAGCTCAAGCTCGACAATTTCTGCATTCTCAACAACAACCTTTCCACGGATAAGATTGCAGAACATATCGTAGAATACAGACAGAGCATGATTAAGCCGACCTTGTACACATTCATCGTAAACTTGACCCAAAACTACGTGACTCAGGATTCAGGCGTGTGCGACTGGCTTTCTGAAAGCAAGAATTTTTCTTCATACGACGAGATGATCAAGAACCTTGCAGAAAACTATGTCCTGGAAAACGACAGGGCAGCATATCTGAATTTCTTTGACAGAAAAAAACTTTTGGATACTTACTGTGGCTGTGAAGAAACCAGAATCCTGCACTATCACAGATTTTTGAAAAAAACTCCAAGCAACATGCGAAGCCTCATAAACATATTCAGCATTCCAGAATCAAATGACCTGTGGATGTACGTTTCAGTAACCCAACTTTAGACTCATTTTCTTTATCAGTTTCTTAGAAAAGACTTACTCTTTTTTGATTTACAACAAATATCCCTCAAAATATAATCGTTAACAAGACTTAAATGAAAAAACTATTTCAATTTATTGCCTTTTCGATTATTTTCTCATTTTCAGCCGCTTCGTTTTTCGCCCAGGACAACGGCAACAACGGAAGACCTGAAAGACCTTCTCCAGACAGGCCTGGTCCAGAACGTCCTTCTCCAAACCACTCTTTGGAAATGAAAAGTCGCTCAAGAAGTTTTGATTCAGCTGCTGAAAGGCCTTCACGTCCGCACAGAGACAGCTCAAATCGTTCAAGCATGGAGTCTCCGAACGGCAAAAAACCAGACAGATCCCCGTATCTGAATTACCTTGGAGAACGAAAATCAATTTCAAATGAAGAACTCCGTGCAAAACAAATCAGATGCTCCACCCTCACTGACAATTATGTTTCAATAGACATCTATTTTAATCAGAGTATAAATCCAACATCGGTAAAACCTGAATCAATCAGCGTAAACCAGAAAAAGCTCAGTCCTCAGGCAAAAATCATATTCAATAAAAATGCCGACATAATGACAATAAGGATGAGCCGCGCTGACTTTGAATTTTTGACGGACTGTGATTATCATCCGATGCCGGAGCAGTTTGAAGGTGAACTTCCGCCACCTCCACCACCAGAAACTTTCAGACCGGAAGACATGAATTTTGATGCTAGAAATTTTGTGATTGAAATTAAAAACGTAAGTTCTTTTGACGGCAAGAAATCGAGTGAGGAAATCGCTGGCTTTTTTGAACAGTGATTTTCTTTGATACTTGTGTTATAATTTAAGCAAATCCGGAGGGAACCTATGGCTAAAATTTTGATAGTTGAAGATGATAAGGGTATTTCAGATTTCATCATTCCAGAACTGAAACACGAAGGATACGAAACAGTTTTGGCTACAACAGGCCGTGAAGGTCTTGAAAAAGCCAGCAGCGAAAATCCAGACTTGATTCTTCTGGACGTCATGCTGCCGGAACTGAACGGGCTTGAAGTACTGCGCCGAATCCGACAGACTTCAAGAGTTCCGATCATTCTTGAAACTGCACGTGGCGAAACAATCGACAAAATCAACGGACTTAACGAAGGTGCTGATGATTACATTGCAAAGCCTTTCGAAATCGAAGAGCTTCTTGCACGAATCAATGCGCTTTTGAGACGAATCAATTTTTCAAACACGACATCACCAGTTTTGAAACACGGCGATCTTGAAATGAACGGTTCAAGCATGAGCATCAGCGTATGCGGAAATTCATTGAACCTTTCCAAAATCGAATTTTTGATGCTCAAGCTTTTCATCGAAAAAGCCGGCACAGTTTTGAGCCGAAACGACATCATCGATTCTGTTTGGGGTGAAAATCACTTCATCGACATAAACACGGTTGACGTTTACGTAGGCTACCTGCGATCTAAGCTTGCAGACCATTCCGACAAAGAATACATAAAGACAGTTCGTGGTATCGGCTACGTCATGGAATAAAACGTGGCGAAACCGAACCTAAAGCACTTCCGCTGGCAGCTGAAAAAGGCCCGAAAAAAACTTCTCAGTTCGTTTTCATTCAGAATTTCTATGATTTTGATGGCCTTGCTGGCGGCGAGTCTTCTTGTAATCGCTCTGATTTTCTCGAATATGGTAAGCGCGTCAATTCTAGAAGACCAGAACCGCGAACTCAAGAGCGCAAACGAAATCATTCAGGCAGAATATTTCATGAACGTCACTGCGTTCTCAATTCCATACTACATTTCCTACAGCATCTACGATTTGGAAAGCGAATCGTGCATACTGACGAACAATCCGTTCCTTCCGATTCTGGAAGATACTGCAAAAAATTCCGAGCGCTATATCGAAGAAGACTTTTTCTCGGACGGCGACCTCGACATCCTTTATTTTGCAAAAACGCTGGAAAATGAAAGCGGCAAATATCTGTTCATCACCGCACAGAACATGGACAACAACCCGGCCGATAAGATCCTTAAAAACATCCCGCGGGCAATTGGAATTACGATTCCAACGATTTTTCTCGTAGCCTTTTTCATGACGTTTTTTGTAGCAAAGCAGACGATCAAACCTGTAATCAAGATTACGAATACGGCAAAGACAATTTCAAGTTCAAACCTTGAAAATACGCTTCCGCTCGGAAGATTCAATGACGAAATTGATGACCTTGCCAAAACATTCAACCGGCTTTTCAGACAGTTGAAGATAGACTTTGAACGTGAAAAGCAGTTTTCAAGCGACGTAAGTCACGAACTAAAAACTCCGCTTTCTGTAATCATCGGGCAGGCAAACCTTCTTTTGCGATGGGGAAAAGACGATCCTGAACAGCTGGAAAAATCGCTGCTTGCAATCAAGGATGAGGCAAAATCCATGGAAGCTATCATCAACAACCTTCTGGAAATCACCAGAGTTGAAAGTCAGAGGATTAAGCCTAAGGTAAATAAAATCGTGATAAGGGAACTTTTCGAAAGGCTCCAGAACGAATTTACGCAGATTGCCCCGAACTCAAAAATCAGTTTTGAAGATGAGGAAGACCTCGTTTTATACAACGATAACGAAATGCTGCATCAGGTGCTGACAGTCTCGATGAGCAACAGCATCAAATTTGCAGGCAGTGAATGTTCGATAAAGCTCAAGGCCGTCTCTGATGAAGACAGAATCATAATCACGACACATGATGACGGACCGGGATTTGGTGATAAAAATCTGGAACACGTTTTTGACAGGTTTTTCTGTGGTGATGAAGCCCACACCCGAGGAAAAGGTGGATGCGGACTTGGTCTTTCTATCGCAAAGGTTTTGATAAATGCAATGGAAGGCTCAATCGCAGCAGAAGACGACCAGGGAGCAGTCATTAAAATCACACTCCCGGCCGGAATCCGCTACGAAATTCCGGAGTAAGTCGGGCGGTGACCAGCGCAACGCAATTCACTGCGCCGATCTAAACTCAAGACTCTTCTGAAATCGAAACAAGATCATAACCGATTTCTTTTATAACCGAAGCAAGCTTATCCTTGTCCAAGGCCTCGTTCGAAACGATTACAGTCTGTTCCTTTCGTCGGGACGACTTAACTTTTTTTACCGTGAAATTATTTCGGATTGCGTCGTTGACATGGCTTTCGCACATTCCGCACATCATGCCTTTTATATTCAAAATAGTTTTCAAAAATTATACCTCCTGAAATTCTATTTTCATTTCAAACACGTTTCTCGGTTTGGCTCCATCTTCACAAGTTTTTCCGTCACAAGTTTTCTCGCCCTCGACGATTTTGATAAAATAAAGTCCGTTTCCGCAGTCGTGCTTGTAAACGGAAAGAATCATGCCTTCCTTGCACTCGCCCGTGTAATGTCCTTCCAGAGATTTAACTTCGTGGGTCTGGAAAAAGTCATCAGTGAAGGCATTCAGCGAACACTTGATGTATTCGTTATTCGTCATGTGATGCGACATATCAATCATAGTTGAACGGATGACCTGATCAAAGGCAAAATCCTCGGAAGTAAAGTCCACGCTGAACTTTTCGAAAGGTTCTGTAAAAACAGGTTCCGGAAAATTTTCCTGAGGAAACGGCAGCGTACTGAGCTTTACAGGTCTGTGGTTTGCAAAATCCAAAACGCACATTTCCTGATTTGCCGTGTAAAGCGTATTGCCACCCATATCGGTAAAGATCGAATTGACGTTGGCCCTGAAACCAGAAGCACTCGCAGGAAAGGTCTTGGCAATAATTTCGTCGCGCCAAGCCGGTCTTTTCTCGAATTTCACCTTGATTTTAGTAAATGCCCAAAATACATTGAGTTCCCTGTAAGTTACTCCATCACATTTGAGCATACCATAACACTCCGTCATGTTATCCTGAACCAAATTTACAGCATGAGCTATTCCCAATTTAACAGTACTGTCTATGTAAGCAGAAGAAACTTTTCTATTCTGCGTGTAAATTAAGTTTTCCATGCCGAAAATTCAAACACAAATATAAATTTTAGACAATAGTTTTTACAATTGTTTTGTTCCATCATAACAGACGGTCATCTTGAAAGGCATCTTTCCAACTTTCATCTGAACCTTGAGGTCAAGTTTTTTTTCTTCAGAAACAGTACCTTTCAGCCAGTAAATAATGATGTCATAGTTTCCGTCGGTAGAAGTGGCATCTTTCAAGGCAAAAAGAATGTTGCCGTTCTCATCGGCAGCACCCTCTACATCAGCTATCGTAAACTGGCCAATCTTCTTGGTGTCAGTAAAGAAAAACTGTGGCAACGTAATGTCAAAAAGGCCATTCTCCTTCTGTTCGATTGATATTACAGGTTCGATTCCCTCTCCTGCATAGCCCTCGCCGCTTTTTACGGTCATCGAATACTTGAAAGTGACGTCATAGTCGCCCTTCACTTCTTCAGTACCGAGTGAAAAAACTGATGAACAAAAACACAAAAACAACATTGATAACAGTGAAAATCTTTTGAAGCTCATTTTAATTCCTTTTGCATCTTTTAGTTAGCAATATCTAACACTTGCAATTATAGTTAGTTTCTGCTAACTTTTCAATATGAAAAAATTTTTATTTGTCTTTCTTACAGTTTTACTTATTTCTGAGCTTACAGTTTTTGCAACAGAAAATGATTCGGAAACAACCGCACTTGATGACAAGTTTTCGGTTGGCACCTTTGCTTTGGTACAGTGCCGTAAAAGTGGTGGCGGCGTTGCGTTCGGAATTCCTTGCTTTCAGAAGAATGCTTTTTTCATCAAAGATGAAATCAATCTGAACCTGTACCTTTCTAACCCGGTTCCAAAAGGCGGGATGTATCTTTCAGTTGGCGACAAGCTTCATTTCGGTTCGCTCAAGGAATACAACGGATTTGGTTTCCGAAGTTACGGCTATTGTAAGGTTGAATTCGGCTTTACAAAGGATTCGACCTACGGATTCATGACAGCCCCGATGATTTTGGAAACAGGTGGAGCCGGCGGATTCGAATTTCTTTTTTCAAAGAGCAAGAAAGGAGAATTCAACAAAGGCTTTTTCGTAGAATTTGGCGGTGGCTGCGTCGTTAAAGGCTGGGGAGAAGTTGATAAAAGCGTAGTTGCCGGCGGCGGCTTTGACGGAAGTTATGTCTGTCTTACGACGGGATTAAAACACTATTTTTAGTTTTGAACGACAACGCACTGTAAAAAAACGCACCTTTTACGGTGCGCTTTTTTGTTGGTGCTGTTTTTTTTCCTAGCCTTCAATTCCCAAAAACTTATATCCGGCTTTAGTAATTGTCTTTTCAAAATCCTTATCCTTTACGTCTTTTGAAAGGCTAACTTTTACAATATTATTTTCGTGATCAGGAGATGCACTTTCAACACCCTTAAGCTTTTCCAAAGCTTCCTTTACTCGTGCCTCACAGTGAGAACACATCATTCCTTCAACTTTTAATGTTTTTTCCATTTTTTCAGAATCCTCCATTGGAATAAATTTTTTATATTTGGCCTTTACGTGAACCTTTGAAAGATTCAACCTAAGGGCATTCATTACGACACAGAAACTGGAAAGGCTCATCGCAGCGGCTCCCAGCATCGGGTTCATCTGCAGACCGAAGGCATGATAATAGCATCCGGCTGCAATCGGGATAAGAGCAACATTGTAGAAAAATGCCCAGAACAGATTTTCTTTTATGTTCAAAAGAGTTTTTCGGCTGAGCCTGATGGCCGCAGGCACATCGTCAAGACGGCTTTTAACAAGAACTACGTCCGCGCAGTCCAGGGCAACATCACTTCCGGCCCCGATGGCAATTCCGATGTTCGCCCGAGTCAGAGCCGGCGCATCATTCACGCCATCCCCGACCA
Organism: Treponemataceae bacterium; assembly: GCA_024697985.1. Taxonomy (GTDB): domain Bacteria; phylum Spirochaetota; class Spirochaetia; order Treponematales; family Treponemataceae; genus RGIG9060. Next base: position 29,405 of record JAILRX010000044.1, read on the forward strand.
TAGCAACCTGTCCTTTTGCCATAAAGTCGCGCACGACCTGTTCCTTTCCACTCGGAAGGACGTTCGCGATGACCTTATCAACTCCAACCTGGGACGCAATCGCCCTGGCCGTAATTTCGTTGTCGCCGGTCAGCATGACCACGGTCAAGCCCATGTCGTGAAGCTTAGCGACGGCTTCCTCGCTTTCCGGTTTTACCGTATCAGCAAGCGCAATAAGACCGATTACAGAAGCGTTTTGTCCGTCCAAATCTGATTTTGCCACAATAACAGGAGTTTTTCCGCTTACGGCAAGCTCATCAGTTTTCTGCCTGAGGTTTTCAATTTCCTTTTCTGAAAGATTTTTTGCAACAGAAAGGATGTATTCTGTTTTACCGCAGTAATATTTTTTCTGATTGACGGTGCTTTCAAGACCGTTTCCAGCATGAGAAGCAAAATCTGTTGAGTCCAGAATTTTTATGCCGTCCTTTTCGCATTTTTTAACGATTGCCTTTCCAAGCGGATGTTCGCTTTTCGATTCAACGGTAGCGGCAATCTGAAGAAGGCTTTTCTCATCAAATTTTCCAGGAGCAAGGCTGATGATATCAGTGACTTCTGGAGTTCCATTCGTGATGGTTCCGGTTTTATCAAGAAGCACGAATTTTGTCTTGCCGGTCTGTTCGAGGGCAGAAGATGTCTTGAACAGGATGCCGTTTTTGGCGCCGACTCCGTTTCCAACCATGATGGCAACCGGAGTTGCAAGACCAAGGGCACAAGGACAACTTACGACGAGGACTGCGATTGCCCTGGAAAGAGCAAACGCAAACTGAGCGCCGGCAAGGAGCCAGACGATAAAGGTGATGATTGCAAGGCCGATAATTGTCGGGACGAAAACGAGCGAAACCTTGTCGGCGATTCGGGCAATCGGCGCCTTAGTTGAGGCCGCATCAGAAACGAGCTGGATGATCTGAGCAATCGTCGTGTCACTTCCGACTTTTTCAGAGCGACATTTCAAAAAGCCTGAATTATTGATGGTTCCGGCAAATACCTTGTCATCAATTTTTTTATCAACAGGGATACTTTCGCCTGTAAGGCTGGATTCATCCAAGGCTGATTCCCCTTCGATAATCACGCCGTCAACAGGAATGCTCATTCCAGGTTTTACGATAAAAACGTCGCCTACCGAAACCTGTTCGATTCCGAGTTCCACTTCCTTTCCATCCCGCAGAATGAGTGCAGTTTTCGGAGCAAGCTTCATCAGATTTTTGAGCGCATCAGTGGTCCTTCCCTTGGAAATTGCCTCAAGCATTTTTCCAATCGTAATCAGGGTAACAATCATAGCGGCACTTTCAAAATACAGGTTTTTCATGCACTGATGAACGGTCTGCTCATCAGAAGATGCAACGGCGCCTGTCATTTTGAAAAGCACGACTGTCGAGTAGACAAATGAAACGCCCGAACCTAACGCAACCAGCGTATCCATGTTCGGTGAAAGGTGGCTTAAAGATTTAAAACCGTTTATAAAGAATTTTTTATTGATGACCATGACAATTGCGGCAAGAATCATCTGGAGAAGACCGAGGGCAACAGGGTTACCTGCGAAAAAGGCAGGAATCGGGGCGTTCCACATCATGTGGGCCATGCTGAAATACATCAGGACAAGAAGAAATGCCGATGAAAAGACCAGGCGGCGGACAAGTGTCTTTACTTCGGCTCTGGTAGCGGCTGAAAGGTCGCCGGCACTTTTGCTTGCCATATTTACGCCCGAGGCATTCGTGCCGGATGCGTTCTGTGCGCCGCCTGCGCCACCAACACCGCCGGCA
>JAILRX010000057.1 GCA_024697985.1 Treponemataceae bacterium
AGCTGAATTCGGTGAACTGGGGGGATATGAAGCAGAAAACCAGATTGAACAGATGCTTTCTGGCCTTGGTCTGGAAGAAAAATATCACGACAAAATGATGAGGGAACTGGACGAAAGCCAGAAGGTTCGTGTTTTGCTGGCTCAGGCCCTTTTCGGAAACCCCGACGTTCTCCTTTTGGACGAACCTACCAACGGTCTTGATCTGGAATCAATTAACTGGCTGGAAGACTTCCTTTTGGAATTCCCCAACACCGTTATCGTTGTCAGCCACGACCGTCACTTCCTCAACGCCGTTTGTACCTACACTTGTGATATCGATTATGGAAAAATCACTCAGTTTGCCGGAAACTATGACTTCTGGTACCAGATGACACAGGTTTTGCAGCGACAGGCTAAAGAACAGCAGAAAAAAGCTGAAGACAAGATGAAGGACTTAAAAGAATTCATCCTCCGATTCAGTTCGAACGCAGCAAAATCAAAACAGGCAACCAGCCGAAAGAAAGTTTACGACAAACTTGCTCAGTCAGTTGAAGACCTTCCTGTTTCAACAAGAAAATTCCCTTACGTAAATTTCAAGTCAGACCGTGACATTGGAAACAACGTAATTGAAATGAGAAAGCTCAACTACAAGGATGCAGACGGAGTTCAGCTTCTTAAAGATTTCAGTCTTACAGTCAACAGAACTGATAAAATTGCTTTCGTAGGAGTTGAACACAATTCAATTTCTGCACTTTTTGACATAATCAATGAAGTTAAAAAGCCTGAAAGCGGAGAATACGTATGGGGACAGACAACAAGCCACACATACCTTCCTCGCGATAATGCAGAATTTTTTGACAATAACCTGAACATCACAGAATGGCTCAAGCAGTATTCAAAAGAACAGGATGACGCTTACGTTCGAGGCTTCCTTGGCCGAATGCTTTTTACAGGTGACGAATCGCTAAAAAAAGTTAAGGTACTTTCCGGAGGCGAAAAAGTAAGATGCATGCTTTCAAAACTCATGCTTTCTGGAGCAAACGTACTGACCCTTGATGATCCGACAAACCACCTTGATCTTGAAGCAATCCAGTCATTGAACGAAGGACTGATCAACTTTCCGGGCGTCGTACTTTTCTCAAGTCATGACCACGAATTCATTTCTTCGATTGCAAACAGAATCATAGAAATTACACCAAAGGGAATCATCGACCGCATGATGCCTTTCGACGATTACCTTGCTGACGAACAGATCAAGCAGATGCGAAAAGAAATGTACGAAGGTACAAACAAGAAAATCAAGTTCTAGAATAAAAATAAAGCGGTGCTTTTTATTAAAGTGCCGCTTTTTTTAATGCTTGAAGGTGGGAGGGGCGCCTGCCGGGAGCTTTATCCGACAGGCTATTTTTCCCCGGCACCGGCAGTGTTATGGAAAATTGCATCCTTGCAATTTTCCAAACCGAGTTTGTTTCACAAACTCGTAATCTTTTTTTTCACAATAAATCTTCCCAGCATCCATGCTGGATTTTTTTAACTAGCGCAGTTTCGTGCTTCGCATTTTGCTCAGCACTAGAACCCGCTTCGCGGCCGCTCGCGTTGCCATGGCGCGGGGAGGATTTTTCCCCCTTCCCTATTACTTCTTACCCTTCTTTCCTTTTTTGGGCTTTTCTTCTTCTATAACTTTTATAAAGTCCGGCAATGGCTCGCTTTTGTCATAGCGCCTATCATAAACGCCGGCTTCCATCGCATTAAGAATTTTTGTACTCATTTCTTCATAGCTTGGTACATTAGGATTTGTTACAAGAATTGAAGACAGACATGTATCCTTGAATTTCGTTCCCGGATACACATCTTTAATCGTAATGCGGATTTTATCTGTTTTTTCAGGCAGATTTATTACTGTGTATTTTACCAGATCTTCAAGCTGATATTCCTTGGAAAACTTAGGATTCTGGCTTTCAATTAAAACTGTCTTTACTCGGCTGTTCTTTTCATACAAATCCATTCGGGTAAAGTCTACAAAACCGTTTAGAATCTGAAGTTCGTCAGAAGGCCACTTGAACTCAATGTCCAAGTATTCTCCGATACCGTAGTCTTCTTTGCCTTCTACCCATGGTGGGGTAAGGGAATCAAAAGTGACCTTATCATAATCCGGACCTGTCATATAATACAAACGCTCCAGAAGATTTTGAGGTAAATACTCAATAATAAATCTGCCTGAAAAAACAGATAAAA
>JAILRX010000128.1 GCA_024697985.1 Treponemataceae bacterium
AAATATTCTACCATATAAATCTAACTTTTTATAGTTTCTAAAACTAAATTTGCAATTTTTTTATAATCTTCGACGGTGCAGGCTGAAACAATTGATGTTCTGATTTGTGCGCCGTTGGAAATTCCTTTTGTATAGCAGCAAAAACGCTTTCGCATTTCACGACATCCGATGTCTTCTCCCTTATCCTGAACCAAAATATCCAGTTCCTGAAGGCCAGTTTCAATTTTTTTAGAAATCGGGATTTCCTGATATGAGCCTGTCTGCAAAAGCTGTTTAGTCTGGGCGAATTGAAACGGATTGCCCATCGCGCCTCGTGCAAACATGGCGCCTCTGCAGCCGGTTTCTTCTAACATGCGGCGTGCGTCTTCCGGTGAAAAAACATCTCCTGATCCGAAAATTGGAACTTCGGGTGCGGTTTTGGCCGCATAATCGACGAGTTCTGCAAGGATGCCCCAATCAGCTTTTCCTTCGTAGCCCTGTTTTTTGGTTCGCGGATGAATCGTGATGGCCTTGCAGCCAGCATCGAGGGCGGCTGCAGAGGCGTCCTTCCAGGTCAGGCTCGAACTGTCCCAGCCCGAACGGATTTTTACAGTTACCGGAATCGGTTTCGACTTGTCCGGTGAAAAATCGTTTGAAGCCTTGATTGCGGCCTGGGCAATTGAACGCAACTTATCAGGATTTTTTGTCAAAAAAGAACCTGCTCCGCTTTTGATGATTTTCGGGACAGGGCATCCGCAGTTAATATCAATCAGAGAAGGATTATATTTTTGTATTACAATTTTTGAAGCTTCGTAAATGGCTTTTACGTCGCCACCAAAAAGCTGGACGGCAAAAAATTTTTCGTTTTCAGCCCGGGTCAAAAGGTTTTCTGTCTTGCCGGAACCACGGTAAAGTGCTTCTGAACTGACCATCTCCGTGTAGCACATGTCCGCACCGTTTTGCGTACAGACATACCGAAACGCCCGGTCAGAGTAACCGGCGATCGGTGCGAGAAAAAGATTTCCTGGAATTTCCAGACTTCCAATTTTAACGGGATGGTAAAGTTCTGCCATCAAATCATCCGTGGAAATTTACTCTGGCAATCTGAAGAATTTGCAGCTGTTTTTCCAAAGCTGTGCGCTCAATTCTTCAAGATCCATTTCGAGCATATCTGCAAGGAATTTTGCCGTTGAAACGAGATATGAAGGCTTGTTGCGCATGTTTCTGAATTCTGCAGGTACCATGAATGGACTTTCTGATTCAATCAAGATTCGGTCGAGCGGAAGTGACATGACGGTTTCGTGCAGATTTTTTGCATTTCGATAGGTCAAATTTCCTGCGAAAGAGAAATATACCGGCAAATCGAGGGCTTTTTTTGCGTATTCTGCATTTTCTGAGTAGCAGTGGAATACGGCGGAAGCCTTCGGGATTCGTTCGGACAGAATATCCATGATGTCTTTGCCTGCATCACGGTTATGAATGATGATAGGCATGTCGTTTTTGTTGGCAATTTCAAGCTGGGTGATGAAAAGCTCAATCTGGCTTCGTTTGTCACCATATTTTTTAAAATAGTCCAAGCCTGTTTCGCCCAAAGCGACAACGTTAGGCAACTTGAGGTTCTTTTCCAGCTGCTGAATCCAGTCCTTTCCCGGTGAGTTTACTTCCGATGGTGATACACCTACGGCATGGTAAATTCCTGAAATTGGTTTGAGATTAGCATATACTGTAGAAAAATCGTGAAGGCTATTACAAATACTGATAATTCGGGTAACGTTTTCTTTTTTTGCTTCCTGAATTACGCGAAGTTGGTCAATAGGATCATCATAGATGAGGCCCAAATGGGCATGAGTATCAAAAAACTGCATGGCTTTCTTCCAAAAAAGTGATAAGAGAAGTACAAACTTCTGTGATTAGAATAATAATAACATCGGAAATCTCAATCGTCAAGGAAAACTACTATACTAGAAAATGCTTGTTTGACAGTGAATATTTTGATATAGTATAATTTGACTTTATTTGAGGCAAATAGTGGCTAG
>JAILRX010000062.1 GCA_024697985.1 Treponemataceae bacterium
CAGATTTTAAAGCAAGATGCTGCACCTTTTGAATGCGACGTTTCATCAATTCTTAACGAGGAAGAAAAAAAGAAATACGAAAACGGACGAGAAAAATATCTTAAAATTGTCGATGACAGCTCTAAACTTTCGCTAACCCAAATCATCAGTGAAATCTGGTACGAATTCGGCTATCAGTATGAAACGATGTGGAACAAAAACGTCGAAATGTTTGCAAAAATGTACGACATCCTTTTTGAAGCCGCACGACTTGCAGAAGAAAAAAATACCTCGCTTGCAGCCTTTTCAGATTATCTTAAAACACAAAGAGCTGATGCAAATCAAAATTCATCTTCAAAATTTGAAACCAGCATTCCTTTGGAACAGAGCGAAGGCGTCCACATCATGAGTATCCACAAGAGTAAGGGTCTAGAATTCCCTGTCGTATTCGTGGCAAACACAGAAAAAAAGCAAAACAATCAGGAAAGCAGACAGAGAGTTCAGTTCACCAAAAAATACGGACTTTCTTTTAAGGGCTTTTCAGATTATTTCTATAAACGTTCAAAGGATGAAAATGAAGCACTCGAATGTGCCGAATTGAAGCGACTCACTTACGTAGCACTGACAAGAGCAGAAAATACCGTGTTCATTACGACAGGAAACTATAGTAAATCTAAAGATTCGGAAAAACAAAAAGCATCGAAAAAATTGCCGACTTCGATTTTTAAGGTTCTTGAGCCAAGTTTCAATTATTTTGGCGGAGACAGCGACATGAAAATACAAGGATTGCGCTATTTTGATGAGGAAAAAATTCCTACTTACAAGCGATCTGAAATTTCAGGTGATGGCCGCAAAAATACGATGGCAGAAAAAGAGGTGCTCAAGAAAAAGCTTTCAGAAAGTGAAGGCCTGAAAAACGCCAAAATCATCAGAAAGGAAGAAATTCCTGAGCGATACATCAAACCAAGCCATCTGTATGGTGAAGACTCGAAAAACCAGGTCTCAAAAGAAGCAATCGAGGCCGAGAGTGCTTCAGCAAACGAGAAAAACACTCCGTATTATGAAATAAAGCAAATCGTCGAATCAACGCGGCCAAAAGCAAGCGATGAAAATAAAAAACCAGAGCCACGCTTCAATTACTCAGATTTCGGTACGATAGCACACGCATTCATGGAAGGTGTCGTAAACAAAGAAAAACCTGTAATTTTACAGAAAAATATCGCTGAAATTTCAGGCACGGAAAAACTCGAGAGAGTTCTTGCAATCTGCACGGAAATGGCGGATACATTCAAGGAAAGTGAACTTGGAAAAGAGGCCATGAATTCACAGTGGCACAGATGTGAATATGATTTTATCTGGAGACTGCCAGACGAAGACGGCAACGACAAAATCATGAACGGTTCGATCGACCTTGTATTCAAAAACAAGGACAGTAACTATACTATCGTGGATTACAAGACGGATTCAAAGATGAATCCTGAAGAACATTACGTCCAATTGAACTGCTACAGAAAAGTGTTCAGCGAATTAATCGGATGTGAAGAAAAAGACATCAACTGCGTTCTCTATTACCTCAGGTACGGAAAGGCAGTTGATATAACGGATAAGCTCGGTTTTGAAATCAGCCTAAAACCGTAACACCGGCACTTTCGATTGCGGCGTTAACAGCCTGCTCTGCGCTGTCGTCGCAGTCGACCATAACCTGGCATTTTTCAAAACTTGCAGTTACAGAATTTACTCCGGCTACAGCTTTTACAGCAGCATCGACTTTAGAAGCTGTTGCTTCATCATCCATTCCAACTACGTATATTTTCTTTTGCATAACTTCCTCTTGATTGGTTAAATCTTTGAATTAATTATAAACTTCAGTTTACAAAAATCAAGACTTCAAGAGATAATTATAAATCATTTTCTACGTTTTTCAACGAATTAAATGCTTTCCACCTGAAATCGTCCTGATTATCGGGGGATTCTGATTCAGCTTTAAGTCTTGCGCTCTCGCTCATGTCGTGTACGAGGCTTTTCCACTGTGCCTTGCTCGTGTTTCCGTTAAGAGACATCATTATTATCTGCGGGATGAAACCTGCATTTGCCGACTGATAGAAATTTCCGACATACTGATTCATGAATTCAGAACCCTTAACCATCGGTGTACTTATTTTATTCGTCAGATAGATGATGATAAGATTCTGTTCCGGTTCTACAAACACGGCAGTACCTGTAAAACCGCTGTGACCGATAGTGCGTGAAGAACAAACCGTTCCGAAATGGCGCATCGTCTGGTTTTGAGCCTGACGCCACCAACCCAAGGCGTAGTCTGAAGTAAGAGGATTTTGTGGAGAAGTAAAAGAATCAACCACGTTCTGATTAAAAAAGTGATGATTTCCATTACCGAGTGAAAGCATGAGGAAAGCAAGTTTTGACAAATCCGTGGCCGTAGCAAAAAGACCGGCATGCCCTGAAACTTCAGCCATCGCGTAATACGAATTCTGGTCGTGCACATGGCCCTGAATTACGTCGGTTCTAATTCCGCCGTGCTTCAAAAGATGCGAATAGCTGTTTCCGGCAAGGTCGGTTGCAACACAATCAGTTTTTGAAAAGCCGTTTTCAAGCGGCCTGTAAGTAACGTGTTCCAAATCCAAGGTCTGATAAAAATTTGCCTTCATAAAATCATCCAGACGGCGACCGCTCACCTTTTCCACGATGAAGCCGAGCAGGATAAAATCCACGTCGCTGTAGGTTACTTTTGTACCCGGTTCGTAAACGAGAGGAGATCGGCACAGCTGATTGAAGGTGTTTTCGCGGGTCCTTTCGCTCGCATCAGAACCTGAAAAAAGCGGATTATTATTCGTTCCTGTGTTCAAGGCGCCGTTTGAAATATCGCAGTTGTCGTTAAAATAAGGATAGGCCGAAGGAAAACCTGCCGTATGATTCAAAACATCCTTTACGGTGATGTTTCGTTTCCATTCCTTGATTTGAGAAAGCGGGAAATTCTGGCGGAACTTGAACTCAACAGAAATGGTTTTGTCAGCAAACTCATCACCGAGAATATCAACAATTTTTGTATTGAGTGAAAGCAGGTTCTGGCTGACCAGATACTGAACGGCAAGGTTTGCACCGAACATCTTTGAAACCGAAGCCAAATCGTAAAGCGTGTCATTCGTAACCTTCGGTGCGCTTTTTGCAAGGAGCTGGCCGTCCGCGCCGTAAGTCTGGATGTTTCCCCACGAATTCTGATAGGCCAGAACTCCGTCCTTTACGATTGCAAGCTGAGCGCTGGTAAAACCGTTTTTAATGTCCGAGCTGATGATCTTGTCGATAAGGCTGATTGCGTCTTGTCCGATTCCGACGTCCTTAATGGTGCCCTGTTTTAGCACAGGAAACGGAATCTGAACGCGGACGGCCTTATTGACGGCCTTATTGACGGCATTTTGCGGGCCGGATTTCTGTGCGCCGGCTGCAATTTCACCCGCGCCGGCCTTGTCGCCGGCCTTGTTGTCGTCGGCGAACTTCACGTCGGAAACCTGCAGCGTATTCAAGCCGTTTTTCGTATACTTGGAAATATCAATCCTATATGTTGAACCGGCTTTCATCCCCTTGGTCGAAACCGCAACATTGTTCACATAAAGCGAAAACGACGCGCAGTTTTCAAAAAGCGTCACGTAAATCTCGCCCTGTCCCTTGTACGATTTGAAGGAAACAAGATTATTTGCTGAATAATTTTGATTTGAATTCCAGTTAGGAAATTCCAGATCGACCTGACAGGGATTGAAAAAATCCTGCTCGCTGTACAAAAGATAAGACTTTCGCATTTTCTTGAATTCATCAAGGCCTTCCTGCCAGTCTTTCTTAATCTTTGATGCCGAGTTGCCGGTCAAAAGCTCTTTTCGAAGTCTGTCTGAGCCGCTAAGATAATCAATCCAGTACCTGCCGTTTTTGTCAGGTGCTCCAAAAAAATCTTTCGAGCCGGCCTTTTCAAGTGCAAACTTGAGGTATGATAAATCGATGCCTTCTTTCCAGATTTTGGAAAGAGGGATTTTTCGTAAGTCGAGGCCGTAGCAAGTCTGTCCCAAAAAAGGCGGATTTTTTGCCCCATCCATGCTCTGCGGCGTGAACGAAAAGTCCGCGCCCGACGAGCTTGTCGCATCAGCCGCGATTTTCGGACTGCCGAACACCTCGAACGGAAACTCAGTTCCGCGGCCGACAGAAACGACCGTGTTTTCAAAAAAACAGATCGAAGGATAAAGATAGACCGCCCTCATGTCCTTCAAATTTGGAGACGGCCGGCGCACGAGCGAATATTTCGTCTCGTGAGAATAGTTTCTGCACGGAATTACAGTCAAATCAACGGAATTTTTTCCGAGTGAAAACCAGCCTTCGCCGTTTCCCATCCTGAAAAGTTCACCGAGCGTCATTCCATGACTCGTCGGAATCGGGAACTTGCCGACTCCGCTTTCAAATTCAGACTTTAAGATTCCACCATCAACTAAAAAGCCGTTAGGATTCGGCCGGTCAAGCAAAATCACGTTCTTGTTGTTTTTGCTGCAGGCATCAATCAGATAAAAAATCGAAATGTAATAGGTATAAAACCTTAAGCCCACGTCCTGAATGTCGATTACAAGCGTGTCGAATTTTGCCAAATCAGTGGCACTTGGAGAATGCGAGCCGTTGCCATAAAGCGAAAGAATCGGAATTCCAGTCTTTTCATCAACAGAAGAAGCAATTTTAGAACCGGCATCTTCGGTGCCTCGAAATCCATGTTCCGGGCAGAAAATTGCCGTCACATCAACGCCTTTTGCCAGAAGCGCATCCAAAATATGCTCACCGTAAGTCACGTCCTTGCCGAAAGCATCCTTTCCGAACGGAATGAGGTCGCTTTCAGGCTCTGAAAATCCGCCGTACTGGACAGTGCCATCAGACAGGATTATTTTGTCTCCGACGATTCCGCTGTGGTTCGAAAAAAGCGCGACCCGCTTATCCTTAAGCAAAGGAAGATATGATTCAAACTGCTCGTCGCCCAAAACAACCCGGTCAGCTTTAAGCGGACTTGAAGGAGCAAAATCTGCAGCAAAGGATATTTGTATGGTAAAAAATAAAAGGACAAAAATAGACAACAACTTTTTCATAAAAAAAGTATAGCATAAATCGGGAGGTCATACCAATAGAGAGGCCCGCACAAATCTGCGTCGTATACCAATAGAGCCGACCTTGCAAACTGACCGAACTAAACGTATAATGTAAACATGATTAAATTAGAAAAAACCGCCGTAATGAACTTTGAAAACGCAATCCGTGGAGCACGAAACCCACTTGCCAGCTGGGAAAGACTGGATTCAAGCTTCGATAAAAACGGCAACTTCGTTTTTGGTCCTAATGACCTGAGCCTGGCTAAAAAACTCTGCCGAGCCGGAAGCGATCACCGAAAATTCGTAAGACAGATTTTCATCAGCGTGGACATCACAGCCCCAATCTACTGGTGGAAAGAATTTGATACATACAAGGTCGGAACTGTTGCAAACTCGACTTCGACAATGCACAAAATCCACGCAAAACCATTTGGACGCGAGGATTTCAGCACCGACCACATGGAAGACAAGGCACTTGAATGCCTCGACTCTGTAATCAAGGTACTCGAAGACTTGCGCCAGAAATTCGTAGCCGACAAATCCGAAAACAAGGAAGCCTGGTACTCAATCATCCAGCTCCTGCCGGAAAGCTACAATCAGACAAGAACCGTCACGATGAACTACGAAAACGTCTTTGCCATGTATAACTCGCGCCACAACCACAAACTGGCCGAATGGCACACCTACTGCGACTGGGTAATGGAGCTTCCTTACTTCAAGCAGATGTTTTTTGAACCACTCACCTGATTCCTGGTGATTTTTTTGTATCTAATGCGGGCGCTGCGGGATTACATCCCGCCGGCTGTTCCGCCGCTCGCTATCCGCTCGGCTTGGCTCTTCAAGTTTTCAGAGCCAGAGCTGCTTCGCACGGCTCCATAGCCTAGCGCAGGATTTTTATGAAACGCATATCAGTTACAGTTGCCACAGTCCTCGTTGAAAAGTCGCCTCAGGCCTTACCGCTCGGGGCCGCCTGCATAGCAAGCTATCTGAAAGCACAATTCAGACAAAACAACATCGAAGCCGACGTGAAACTTGCCGACTTCACGATGGAAGACGAGATTTCGCCTGAGTCCGTAGCGCAGTCGCTGCTAGCTTCGTGCGAAGGCTTTTCGTGCGCGGCCGGTTCGTCCGCCGCCTATGGTACAAACGCCGCAACCGACTCGTACGCCACCTCCGGTTCAAACGCCGCACACGACTCGTTCGCCGATTTCTTCCTCTTTTCCGTTTTCGTGTGGAACAGAAATCTTCTGTGCGAGGCAGCAGTCCTTCTGAAAAAACTCTACCGCGAAAAATATGGCCGCGACTGCACCATAATCGCAGGCGGCCCCGAAGTCACCGCAAACCCAAAAAGCGATTTTCCTTTTGACTACCTCGTTTCAGGTGAAGGAGAAAAAGCCACATCAGACCTGATTTTAGAGCTGACAGGCCTGAATCTTGCCGGCAGTGAGAATTCAGCCCCAAGGACCAAAATCGAAAGCCGCATCAGATTTGGAAAGCGAATGAAACTTGCTGAACTTCCATCCCCTTATCTTGACGGCACGATCGACCTTTCCCGATACAATGGCGGCGCCCTTTGGGAACTTGCCCGCGGCTGTCCTTTCAAATGCAGCTATTGCTACGAAAGCAAGGGGGAAAAAACCGTCGACTACTTTCCGCTTGAAAGGCTTAAAAAAGAACTGGATTATTTTGAAAAAAGCCAAGTCGCCCAAATCTGGGTTCTGGATCCGACCTACAACGCAAACAAAAAGCGTGCCGTCGAAATGCTCGACTACATTTCAAAAAAGGCGCGCGAAATTTTCTTTCACTTTGAATGCCGTGCAGAGTTTTTGGATAAGGAACTGGTAAGGGCGTTCAGCAAAATAGATTGCTGTTTGCAAATCGGATTGCAGAGTAGCGACGAAAATGTGTTGCGACTCGTGAACCGCCCTTTCAACCGCAAGAATTTCGTGCAGAAAATCGCACTTTTGAACGATGCCGGCCTCATTTTCGGTTTTGATTTAATCTACGGCCTTCCGGGCGACAGCCTGCACGGCTTTGAACAGTCGATAAATTTCGCGCTTGGTCTGTACCCGAACCATCTGGAACTATTCAGGCTTAGCGTTCTTCCTGGTACTGATCTTTTCGACCGTGCATCCGAGCTTCACTTGAACTTCAATCCAAAACCGCCTTACAATGTCATTTGTACCGATAAATTCAGTTCATCAGACTTGGAAAAAGCCAAGCGTCTGAGTAAGGCGTGTAATTTATTTTATTCTCAGGGGCGAGCTGTTCCGTGGTTCAATTCGCTTCTTCATCTTCTGAAAATGCAGTCCGTCCCATTTTTTTATAAATTCGCCGATTTTTTGGTGGGTTGCGGAAAAACTGACATTTTGGATTCTTATTGCATCAAACACAAAGAAATTGAACAGCTGCAGCTTCAGTTTGTCCGCTCTCTTTTGAAAGAAAAGCAACTTGAAAAATACACCGACCTGGTGTGCGACATCATTTTGCTCAATGGTGCGTATTCGCGCCTTTATTCGGACGGAGAAACGACTGCGCTAAAACTGCATTACCATCCCGACGACCTGCTTTCCGAATATGCACAGGACATCCGATACTTTTTTCAGAACGCAAAAAAAGGAAATTTCACTTTCAAAGTGGCAAACAGGCGGAACTCACTATCATAAATAGATAGAGTCTACGATATCGGGCATAGTGGCTCCGCGCCATAGGTCTGCCTATAAGTTTTTATTCCTCGTAGTATCCGGGACGACCGAAAAGAACACATTCAACCGTTTTATCATTCTCCGGGCAATATATGCCGATTTGTTTTGACTGACTCACCCAGGATGTGTTTAATGAATCCCAGACAAAATCGTCCGCCAGAGTTTTGAGCGTTGTGATACTAAAATCCGAACAATCCTTGCCGTCTACAATCAATTGGGTTTTCTGG
>JAILRX010000190.1 GCA_024697985.1 Treponemataceae bacterium
TACTAAGCTTGAGTTTGCGACAAGGCCTAAGCTGCTTTTGACGGACAGTGCCTATCAGAAGGCAATAGAACAGAACGAAGACTTTTCAGCAAACATCTTTTATCTTCAGCAGACGGCAGGTTTTCCTGTTTTTGAAAAGACGCAGACTTTCTATCTTTCACCCGGAGAAGCTTACTTTGCAAGGCTTTGTGAAGAACTTAAAAAGGCCGAAAAATACATTTTCATCGAGACATTCATCATTGATGACGGCTATATGTGGAACGGCATCTTTGAAATCCTTAGGGAAAAGGCAAAGGAAGGCGTGGATATCAGGATTATCTATGATGATGTCGGATCATTTCTTTTGCACGATCATAATTTTGCAAGGCGTTTGCGTTCAAACGGAATAAAGTGCATCCCGTTCAACAGGTTCAAGCCCTTCTTTTTGGTCAGCCTGAATCACCGCGACCACAGAAAGATTGCCGTAATAGACGGAAAGGTCGGCTTTACCGGTGGAATCAACATCGCAGATGAATACATCAACATGAGGGAGCGCTTCGGTTATTGGAAGGACAGTGCCGTAATGATTTCGGGGCAGGCCGCATGGAACTTGTCCGTAATTTTCCTTCAGCTCTGGAACTTTTCAGCACGAACTGATGAGGATTTTACCAAGTTTTTCCCATGGGTCGAAAAGGAATGTGAGATTGAAAGCGACGGTTTCGTTCAGCCTTTTGCCGACAGCCCGACTGATAACGAGAATGTGGCAGAGCATGTATATCTGCATTTCATAAACAATGCCAAAGATTATCTTTATATCGAAACACCATATTTCATAGTTGATGACAGTTTTGTCTCGGCCCTGATTCTGGCTGCAAAAAGCGGCGTCGACGTAAGGATTGTCCTGCCTCACAAATGGGACAAGAAGCTTGTAAGGCGCATCAGCCGAAGCTATTACCGGGAACTTACGGCAGGCGGAGTAAGGATTTTCGAGTATCTTCCGGGCTTCATGCACTCAAAGGTTTTCCTTTCTGATGACAAGGCCGCAGTTATCGGTTCCATCAATCTTGACTACAGAAGCCTTTATCACCATTTCGAATGTGCAACCTGCCTTTATAAGACAGAGTCCATTAAAAAAATCCGTTCTGATTTTGATTCAGTCTTTGCCGACTGTAAGGAAATCAGGCTCAAGGACTGTTCTTCAAATCCTTTTGTCATGATATGGCAGTCTTTCCTTAAGATCATCGCGCCTATAATGTAGAGTTATACAATATGCTTTTGCCTTAAAGCAGAGTCTGCTCGAGCAGGAGAGTTTTAAGCTTGTGTTCGGTTGCCGTGTTTATCAGGAAAAAGAGAAAGTCGTGGAGCTCAGAGCTGTCCGAGTATTTAAGGGGAACATTTCTTGCTTCCTTTGCGCTCAGGTAGGTCACGGTCTGAAGGAAGGCTACTGCTGATTCAGAAAGATGAAAAAATCCTGCATTGCTGATAAGGCCATTTTCGTTTCCAGATGAGTTTATGGACGCGCAGTCCTCGCAGATGAATCCGTCGTCCACGCTTGAATAGAAGGCGCTTTTGTCCAATCCTTCCTCGCAGTGAACGCAGCATTTGCACTCCGGCTGAAGTCCAAGAATGTCTAGATAGCGCCATATGAAGCGAAGGACTGCAATTCGGCATTCGTCCTCGCTGCTCACGCTGATGCCGTCAAGAAAGGCGTTTGCAAGACGGAAACACTTTTCGTTTTCGCCGCCCGCTTCAGTTTTCATTACGAGTTCTGCACAAAAGGATGCGCACCAGTTTTTGTAGAGGTTTTCCCTTATTTCAGGATGGTATTTCAGCACTTCAAAGTCAGTGATTTTTGTGGAGTTCTTTGCCTTGTCCGTATATAGCCATAGGTTTCCAAAGTGATATGGGGAAACCAGGGAACGCAGCTTGCTTTTAGGTCCGCCGTAAAGGACAGCACTGAAGACGCCTTTTTCGCAGCTTAAAAATGTGACGAGCCTGTTGTTTTCTCCGATCTGTTTTACGTGCAGGACGAGGGCCTGTGTTTTAGAATTGCGTTCCATCAAGTTTAAGTATAATTATCCTGACTGCTTTTGTCATTAAGTCTGATTCGTCCGGGGCTTGCTTGAATGTTCGTTCAAAAAAGAGTAAAATTCATATTATTTATTTTTTTATTGGGGCGTTCAAATGAAAGCAATCGAACTGGAAAAAGCTTATAATCCTAAGGATTTTGAAGACAGGATTTATTCAGAATGGGAAAAGAAAGGCGAGTTTAAGCCTGCAAGTGATAAGGGTGAAAAACCATCTTCAAAATACACAGTCGTCATTCCGCCACCAAACGTCACCGGCGTCCTTCACATGGGACACGGACTCAACAATACACTGCAGGATATCGTAGTTAGATATCACCGAATGAAGGGTGAGGACACTCTCTGGGTTCCGGGAACGGACCACGCTGGTATTGCAACTCAGAACGTAGTTGAACGAAGACTCAAGAAAGAAGGACTCCGACGTCAGGATCTGGGGCGAGAGAAGTTCCTCGAAAGAACCTGGGCCGTTAAAAAAGAACATCACGATATTATCGCAAAACAGCAGAGAAAGCTCGGCAACAGCGTAGACTGGGACCGCGAGCGCTTTACCTTGGACGAAGGTCTTTCAAAGGCAGTTCGAGACGTTTTCGTAACTCTTTACGAACGTGACCTTATCTATAAGGGACATTATCTTGTAAACTGGTGCCCATCCTGTGGAACAGCGCTCGCTGACGATGAAGTAGAGCACGAAGACACACCGGGTGCAATGTACCACATGTACTATGAAATCTGTGACAAGGACGGAAATTCAGTTTCCATTCCAAGCGTTACATACAAGGATGCAGAAGGAAACGATGTCGTTTTCGAGGGCGGATCTAAAATCGAAATCGCCACAACCCGACCTGAAACTCTTTTCGGTGATACAGCCGTAGCCGTTCATCCTGAAGATCCTAGATATTTCGCACTTAAAGGAAAGTTCGTACGACTTGCCCTTACTGATAAAATCATTCCTGTAGTTGAAGATACATACGTAGAACGTGGATTTGGAACAGGTGTCGTAAAAATCACTCCTGCCCATGACCCTAACGACTGGGAAGTTGGTAAACGACATGATCTTCCTGTAATCAACATTTTGAATCCTGATGGAACCTTGAATGATGAAGTTCCTGCAAAATACCGAGGAATGAGCTGTAAGGATGCCCGACCTGTAGTAATCGCAG
>JAILRX010000028.1 GCA_024697985.1 Treponemataceae bacterium
TAATTAGAACTCGCGGATAGCGCAGACACCATAAATTGATTGTGGCTGTACTGCAGTAACTCGAGCAGGTCCTCCATCAGTGTTATGGAAAATAAGAGCATCCCTACTACCTATTTCATCACAAGACCAATACCACTCCATCGTTCTATTCGTTCCTGTGCATAAATAATATGCAGAATTTACTATCTGTCGAGAAGCAAAAAGTTTCCCATGTTCACACATAGTCCCCATATACCATCCATCTTCATAATCTGTTCCACTTAAAAGTGAAGATTTATAATTCTTTATATATTCAAAGGCTGGATAATAATCGATATTAGAACTTATATCTTCAGTTTCACCTTTCTCACTTATCGCATTCTTTATCTTAGCAGTCCCGTAAGTTCCATTTTTAAATTGTCCAGTTGTTGCTTTACTTGTATAAAGCTTCGAATCTGTTGTTTCAAAAGCTATTGAACCTCTTTCCTCTAATCCCACTCCCAACATTCGGACTCTGCCTTCATCTTCTTCATCATCACATTCAGTTCCAATGTAAAAAATGACTGCAATTGCAGCATCTTTCTGTTCTTGAGTCAAAGTCAAATCAGTAGCATAAGCAATGGCAGTACCGTCAGTAAATACAATGTCACCGATATTACGAGGACGATACATGTCGCCGATACTAGCTAAAATCACACCATCGTCAGTAATTACGTAATTAGAAGAAGTTGAATAAACTTTGAATTTATAATATAGATCACTTAAATCTACATCAGATGAAGTATCCGACTGATTCAAAACGGTAGTACCATCTTCCATATTTCCTGGTTTTACAGCTGCAACAAATTCAATTTCATCATCAAAGTCTTCAATTACGTGAAGTTCTGAATTACCGAGCGCAATTTCATTATCTAGAGCAAATCGAGCGCTTCTTCCCATGACCAATCTTTCAAGTGATGAAGAATCGGCATAGCAATATGCACCTTTTCCACAATCAGCAACCGCACTTGGCTCATTAGGAATAATTCCACTAGCACTATTAGCGCTGACAACACCGCCAAGCATAGTTAACGCACTTGAAACGTATAAACCACCACCTAGACCAGTCGCCAAGTTTTCATAAATCTGGCCGCCATTTATCTGTGCAGGATAAGTTATTCCATCTGAAACTGAAAAACAAATTCCACCACCATCTCCTTTAGTCTCGTTATTAAATATTATTCCGCCATTCATTGTAAAAGAATGTTGATAACTACCATCTGCAATCAGGGCAAGTCCGCCACCACCGCCATATTGATAGGCGGTAAAGTCAGAATCTGGAGCACCATCAGTTTTGTTATTACAAATTTGAACATCATCAATTGTCAATTTACCTTGATTAGCAATTCCACCACCATACTGATCTGCTGCATTTTTTTCTATGCCACAATAAGCAATATTTGTTGTTCCCTGCGAATAAATTCCACCACCATTTGTTTCTGCATAGTTGTGATAAATTCCACCCGTAAAATTTGGGTCCACTGTAGTTGAATCTAAATAGCCGATGTAAACACTACCTGCAGCAACGAGTCCGCCGCCTTTTCCGGAAATTGAGTTATCAGTTTTAAATGCCTTGTTTGAAAAATCGGTTTTGGTCGCAATTCCTGACGCATTTTTATCACCGATAACAGTTGAACCACAAACGAACAACTTTCCACCGGAATATACACCGCCGCCAAAAGATGCCTGATTTCCACGAACAATTGCGCCATTCAAAACGACGGTCGCTGTAAGTCCGCCTTGACTTAGATTTGCGATACCTCCACCGTATCCACCAGCATAGTTTCCTTCAATTATGACATCATCCTCAAAGGTAACAAAAGTACTAGCCAAATTAGAACTAACCTGTATGCCGCCACCTGAAAAATCTGTGTAGCCACCTGTAATTTTTAATTTTTTTACCGTAATCGGAGTAGAAGTATCAATCGATACAACAGTACCTGTTTTTTCTGCACTAAAACCGCCGTTCAAAGAGTCTGATGAACTTCCAGTTTTTCCTGATATCGTGATCGTAGCAGCAGCAGGAGGAGTGACAATATCATCGGACCAATCATCAGCTGTGCCGTTATCGTCATAACTATCTTGTATACTAATTGCGCCCTTATATTCACCGCAAATAAAAATCGTATAATCATTTTCAGCACAATTTATCTGATTAATTTTTTCTAATGCGCTTTCAAATTTTGTAAAAGGATTATTCTCTGTACCAACACCTGTTTCTTCGACAGACACAACACTAGAAGCTTTTACGTAAATGCTAATTGACGCTGAGGTTTTTCCCATTTTTACTGTAAGTTGATTTTCACCTTCAGCAACAACCAGATGTTCACTTTTTCCTGTATAGAATGGAAAATGTTTGCCACTATCTTTTTTATAGGCATAAATTTCTGCCCATATTTCAGAGCCACAAGGAATATTATCAAAAGAAGCCGTTGCACCTTCTATAATCTGTATGGTTACACTATCAGTGTAATCACCTTTGATATCGATATCAAAGTATAAAGTTTCTCTTTCTTCTTCAGTAAGGCCATTTCGACTCATATACGTCTGATTCTTAAGCGATGCAGGATTTACGCCCGCTTTTTGAGCCAACACATTAATCATCTTGTTATCGACACGAAAACTTACGCTTCCTACCCTACTTGGGTTTTGATTGCATGAACTAAAAATGAAAGTAGATAAAAAAAGAACAAAGATTAGGAGTGAAGATAATCTACAGATTTGTCTTGATTTAGTTTGGTACATTTGCACCTCACTTTTTATAAGAATTTTTTTATTTACGCTGTTTATTCTATTACAGATTTTTGTATAGGTCAATTCGCGGCAGGCTATGAAACACCGAACCGCAGCTTTTTCAAAAGGTGCGGTGAGCCGACCGCAACCGGCAGCAAGTTTGCCGGCGAGGACGGTGAGCGCTCAGCGAAGTGTGGAACAGCCGTCTGCCGTCCAAAAAAAACGCCCCGAAACGACGAATCGAGTCGGGGCATTGCAATTCAAACAATCAAAACTACGTCTTAGTAGTTTTCAGCTCGTACTTCGAAGAAGCTCTGTGGATGAGCGCAAACTGGACAAACTTTTGGAGCTTCTGTTCCAACAACGATGTGTCCGCAGTTTCGGCATTCCCAAATCGTAACTCCGGCTTTCTTGAAAACTTCCATTGTTTCGATATTGTTGAGCAATTTTCGATATCTTTCTTCGTGTGTCTTTTCGATAGCAGCAACAGCACGGAATCTTGCAGCCATTTCTGGGAATCCTTCTTCCTCGGCATCTTTAGCCATTCTTTCGTACATGTCTGTCCATTCGTGGTTTTCACCTTCAGCAGCCTGTGTAAGGTTTTCTACTGTGTCTCCGAGTTCTCCCAAAGCCTTGAACCACAATTTTGCGTGTTCTTTTTCATTTTCAGCTGTCTTCAAAAAGATCTCTGCAATCTGCTCGTATCCAGCTTTTTTAGCAACTGATGCGAAATAAGTATATTTATTTCTTGCCTGAGACTCTCCAGCAAAAGCTTCTCTCAAATTCTGTTCTGTTTTTGTTCCAGCGTATTTGCAATCTGCCATAATTTTATTCTCCTAAAATAAAAGTTGATGTTTCTACCTTTTTTTTCAAAGGTTTCATAATGATAACACAGAATTTTGCATCGGGCAAATTATTTAATTTGATTTGAAATAAATTTTCACAACTAATTTTAGAAAAGATTAGCATCTGCTAACCAGTTGAACAATAAGTCGCTTTCTGATAACTTTTAATCATGAGTGATACATCTAAAGTTTTTCAAAAATTTACAGTAAAAGACATTGTTTTTCTTGCCATCATTTCAGCAGTCGCACTCGTAACCGCCGCAGTCATGGCAATTGTCAGCCATATCTATATTTTTGGACTGGCCCAGCTCGTTACAGCCCTCCAGTTCTCTCTTTTCCCAGCAGTTGCCCTCTGCAAGGTCAGAAAACCGGGCACACTGATGTTCTTCGCACTTTTCACAGGACTTTTCGAACTTTTCATGGCACCGGTAATGTTCGTTTCAAGCCTGCTTACAGGCCTCATCCTTGAAGCGCTTGTCCTCGCAATTTTCCGTGGATATCAGAGCGACAAGGCGGTATTTTTTGCAAGCATGCTTTTCATTCCGATGACACTTCCTTTCAACGTGATTTATTACAGACTTTTCTCAAAGGAAATGTTCGACCTCTTCTTTGCAAACGGCTTTCAGATTCTGGCAGTCGTCTTTGTAGTTTCATCAGTTGCAGTTGCAGCATTGGGTGCATTTTTGGGAATCAAGATTTCCAAGGAACTTACAAAAGCCGGCGTCCTGAAATAACTAAAAAAATGACAGATTCTTTTCAGATTAAAAAACCGCTCTATCCTCTTTTTACGATTCTTTCAGCCGTCCTTATTTTTGTCGGGGCGCTTGCACTTGCAAGAAGCATTTTCGGCGCAGTTTTTCTTGCCGCAGTCTACATTCTGCTTTTCTGTTTTGGCTATTGGAAAACCTGCCTTAAAATTCTGCCTTTTTTGATTGTTTATCTGGCAGTTTTTTCTCTTATTTTTTACTTTGCAAGTTCGAAAAACCTGTTTTTTACCTGCCAGATGAACATCCGGCTTGCAGGAGTCGTTCTTGCCTTCATTCCAGGCCTTTCCCTTCCGCCCATCAACCTTGTCAGGAACCTGACACAGCTCAAATGTCCGCGTCTTGTCACGCTTGGGATGCTGATAACGCTTACCTTCATTCCGGTTCTATCGCAGGAAATCAAGCAGATTCGGAATGCAATGAAAACTCGAGGAGCCTTTTCAATCTGGAAACCGGCCGTCTTTTACCGTTCCTTTTTGATTCCGCTCATCGTAAGGATCGTAAACATTTCTGATACCCTTGCCCTTTCAGTTGAAACCAGAGGCTTTACCGACACCGAAAATAAACCTTCTTCATATAAAACCGTCCGGATCTTACCTCGCGACATCGTCTTTTCAGTTCTTTTTATACTGATAACGATTTCGTGCTTTGTCGCAAAGGAGGTTTTTCAAAAATGAATGAAGCCGTAAAAATTGAATGCAAAAGTTTCAGATATTCACAGGATGCAGAAAATGTCCTGAATGACTTTTCGATGGAAATCAATTACGGAGAAGTCACGCTGATTTCAGGCTTTTCAGGATGCGGAAAATC
>JAILRX010000035.1 GCA_024697985.1 Treponemataceae bacterium
ATTCTTCATGCTGGGGACAAAGGGGGCGGATGAAGGTCACATTCTTGAAAACATTGTATTCCTTGAACTTAAACGCCGTGGTTATGAACTATATGTCGGAAAAATTGATGATATGGAAATCGATTTTGTTGCCATAAAGGACGGAAAGACAAATTATGTTCAGGTTTCGATGACTGTGCGTGATGAACAGACTTTATCTCGTGAACTCAAACCACTTCTTTCTGTTAAAGACAGTTTTTCAAAAATTTTGATAACGATGGATAATGCCCCTGTGATTTATCACGATGGAATCAAGCAGCTTTTTGCTTTAGATTTTCTAAACGGCGCTGAGTTGTAAAAACTTTTTTCACTTGCAAGTTAAAAACTTCCTGAAATTACCAAGTTTTTCACTTCGACTTTGAAAACTTTCAAAAATCAAGAGTTTTCTAAATGCACTTTGAAAACTTTGTGCTTTTTCCCTACTCGCATTTCCCACACCTTCGTTATATAATAAAACTATGACGAAGTCTTTTGATAGCACAAGCGAAGCATTTTCCCGAATGAGAAGGGCTGTCGCAAATGTCGCTAAAATTATCGCAAAAAGCATAAAAAATGCCGCCCACTTAATCGCCACACCATGGCTTTTGTTTAGGAAAAAGGCGCCTCTTACGTCCTTCATAATCGGACGCATCATAACAATGTTTTTGATTCTCTTTATTTTGGGCTTTGTCATTTTTGCCCTGATGGATCTGGCTCCGGGCGACATCGTAGACCAGCTTATGATGCAGCAGCTTTTTTCAGGCGACAATTCGAGCGCAGCTTCTTCCGGAGGCCCCTCAGTCAGCGGCTCTGGACTTGGAAACGAAACGACGGGTGACCAGTATGAACTTATGCGGCAGGAACTCGGCCTTGATAAGCCTTTCTACGTTCAGTATTTCCGCTGGCTCAAGCAGGTAATCGTTTACCACGACCTTGGAGTAAGCCTTATTTCAAAGGCGCCGGTAAGTTTTCTTATCGGAAGCCGCCTTGCAAACTCAGTTTTGCTCAACCTCATTTCGCTTGTCATCATCACGGTAATTTCTTTTGCGCTCGGCGTCTGGTTTTCAAGCAAGGCCGGAACTGCCCTTGATTTGGCCGGCACATTTTTTGCCCTCTTTTTCCACTCATTTCCGGGCATCCTGCTTTTGATTTTGCTCCAGCTTTTCGCTTCAGTTACGGGACTTTTCCCCGTTACGGCTTATCCTGATTTTCCTTTTTCTTCAGCACCGGGAAAATTCACCTTCAGTTACATGCATCATATTTTCCTGCCGCTTCTTGCAGCCTTTCTTGGTGGCTTTGGTTCAACTTTGAGGATGATTCGCTCGACCATGCTCGACCAGATGGGACAGCCTTACATCACGAACCTTCGCTCGCGAGGCATCAGCGAAAAACGCATTTATTTTAATCACGCTTTCAGGAACACGCTCAATCCCTATATCACGGGAAGCGCAAACCTTCTTGCAAGCCTTTTTTCAGGCTCGCTCGTTTTGGAAATCATCTTTTCATATCCTGGAATCGGCCGCCTTATGTACGAGGCTGTTTTGCAGGAAGACATCAATCTTGTTCTTGCAAATCTGATGTTCATTTCGTTTCTGGTTCTTCTGGGTATGGTCATCTCTGATATCCTGCTTGCCCTCGTTGACCCTAGAATCCGCTACGGAAAAGATAGTTAATTTTAGATAAATTGTAAAAAATTTTCTGTTGTTTTTTTTAAATGAGCCTTATAATCTTCTTATAAAATACTTATTAATAAAGTTTATAAGGAGATAATTTTGAAATCAAAAAGAAAAATCAAAACCCTTGACCGTTTTGACAAAAATGCAAAAAAGAATTTATCGATAAAGAATAAATTTCAAATTTTAATTGGTGTTGCAGTCATTGTCGTAACAACTTTAATTCTTTATGTTTCACTTACAATCTTTGAAAGAAACCTGGTTAAAGACACAAAAGAAGGCCTTATGTATACATCTTCAGGAGCTTTACGAGTTCTTGTTGACTGGGAAGTAACACTGAAAGGCTATTCAGTTTTGGCCGCAGATCGCCCTGATGTTCAAAGAGCCATGGCAACACATGATTATGCTACTTTGAACAAAGTAATGGAATATTTTGCTGAACAGCTGGACTATGAAGGTTTTGCCTTCCTTGATGCCAGAGGAAAAGTAATTATCGGAGACAACGAAGTTTTGGAAACAGGAACTTCACTTGCTTCGATAAAAGCAATTAAAGAAGCATTAAAC
This sequence comes from Treponemataceae bacterium, assembly GCA_024697985.1. Lineage (GTDB taxonomy): Bacteria > Spirochaetota > Spirochaetia > Treponematales > Treponemataceae > RGIG9060. The sequence continues at coordinate 2,256 of JAILRX010000035.1, forward strand.
GGAAATCAGTTTGCCAGTTATGAACCAATCGGAAATGCAGTTTACGGCATGACTTACGCCTGCCCTGTTTTTTATAACGGCAAAATTGTCGGAGCAACAGTTTCTGTCTACGATTTGACCACAGAAGATTTCATCACCCTGATGGAAAACGGCTACAACGTTACCTGTACTCTCTACAGTGGAGACGAATGCGTAAAGTCTACGCTTGAAGGAAAAGTCGGTACGATTTTTGACAAGAAAGAAATCAAGGACACTGTTTTTAATAAAGGCGAACAGTATACAGGTGAAGAAAAAATTGAAGGAAAAAATTACTTTGCAATTTACACCCCGATTAAAGATGATGCTGGTGAAGTTACCGGTATGATTTTCATGGCAAAAAATCTTTTCCTTTTGACCGAAATTACAATCATGACCTTAAAAGTTGCTGTTCCATTCAGTGTAATTACGGTTGCAATCCTGCTTTTTATTTGCTGGCGATTCATGACCTGGGTAATGAAACGAATAGGAAATGTTTCAAAATTCCTGAAAGAACTTTCTTCCGGCCAGGCCGATCTTACTAAAAGATGCGATCTTTATGTAAGAGATGAAATCGGTGAACTTATCATTTATTTTGATGAATTCATGGATAAGCTGCAGGAAATCGTTACGGCCGTTAAGGAATCAAAAACCGATTTGACTGAAACCGGTGAAATTCTTGCTGAGAGCACATACGATGCTTCAAGTGCCATAACTGAAATCATAGCCAACATTGAAAGTGTTCATGGGCAGATTCAGAATCAGACATCAAGCGTCAAGACTACTGATGAAAACATGAATTCAATTTCAATATCAATCAACCGCCTTGACCAGATGATTGAAACTCAAAGTGCAGGAGTTACTCAGGCAAGTGCAGCAGTAGAACAGATGATTGGAAATATTTCTTCTGTAAATAATTCAGTTGATAAAATGAATGAATCATTCGAAGAATTGCAGACTAACGCCGCTACTGGCTTTAAGAAGCAGCAGGACGTAAACGAACAGCTCAAGGAAATTGAAAGTCAGTCTCAGATGTTGCATGAAGCAAACCTTGCCATTTCCAACATTGCTGAACAGACAAACCTTCTTGCCATGAATGCAGCAATCGAAGCAGCCCACGCTGGAGATGCAGGAAAAGGTTTTGCCGTAGTTGCAGATGAAATTAGAAAACTTTCAGAAACTTCTTCAGCTCAGTCTATGACAATCGGTGAACAGCTTGGCATAATCAGAGATTCAATTAAAAAAGTAGTAGGATTTTCAACTGAATCAAGTCAGGCTTTGGAAAAAGTTTCAAATAAAATTAAGGAAACTGACCAGCTCATGATTCAGATTAAAGCTGCCATGGATGAGCAGAATTCAGGTTCTCAGCAGATTACCGATGCTTTGCGCAACATGAATGACAGTACAATCGAAGTAAGGCATTCTTCAAAAGAGATGTCATCTCAAAGTGAAAAAGTTGTTTCTGAAATGAGTATGCTTTCTGAATCTACAGGTGCCATGAATACAAGCATGAACGAAATGTCAGCCGGAGCTGCCAAGATAAATGAAACCGGAAGCAAGCTCAATGAAATTTCAAGTCATGTAAAAATGGCAATTGAGAAAATCGGTTCTGAAATCGACCTCTTCACTGTATAAAAGTAAAGAGCGATTGTTTTATGAAGGTCTGCCCCTGAAAAGGCAGGCCTTTTATATTTTAAACCTGATCTTTTCTTTGAGTTTGCATAAAAAGTTCATGTCGACTATAATTTAAGAAGATTTTTTATGAAACGTTTTCTTCAATATATTAAGCGACGTCCGCTTGCAATAATTTCAGCCCTTATCATTTTCTTTCTCTATTTGATGATGATTTTTGCTGAATTCAACGCGCCTTACAGTGCGACAACTTCCTTTTCAGATAAGACCTATCATCCTGCTAACCTCAAAATCGTGCACGGAAAACTTGTGGCTCAGGAAGCTCGTGTCATCAACAAGGCCACCTGGAAATACGCATTTGTCAAAGACTATTATCACCCGGTCGGATTTTTTGTCCGAGGCCAAAGCTATAAACTTTTCGGCCTCATTCCCGGCAACATTCATTTTATGGGCGTAAAGGACGGCTCTTATCCGCTTTTTATTTTCGGGGCAGACAATCTTGGCCGTGACCTTTGCTCAAGAATCGTTTACGGTAGCCGAATTTCACTTACGATCGGATTTGTTGCAACTTTCATCAGCCTTGTGCTTGCGATTTTGCTTGGCGGACTTGCAGGCTATTACGGTGGAGCTACGGATTGGTCCATCATGCGAATCAGCGAATTTTTCATGCTGATTCCGGGTCTCTACTTGATTTTGTTTTTACGCTCCTTGCTTTCGACAAACATGGATTCAGGGCAAAGCTACATGGTCATCACCTTGATTTTGTCTTTGGTCGGATGGCCTGGAACGGCGCGAACGATTCGAGGTCTTGTTCACTCGATTAAGCGCGAGGACTTTGTTTTGAATGCCCAGCTTGAAGGCGTCCCTTCGGTCGTGATAATTTTTGGCCACATCATCCCGCAAATTTCGTCACTTTTGATTGTCAGTATTGCCCTGAGCATCCCGGGCTTTATCATGAGTGAAACGACTCTTTCTTACTTAGGCCTTGGTATTTCAGATCCGGCTGTTTCCTGGGGTTCCTTGATTAATCGTGATATTTCAACCCTTTCAAATTTGAAAAACTATCCCTGGCTTTTAACTCCGGTCTGGTATCTTTTGGTCGTAACTCTTGCCTTCAATTTTTTTGCTGATGGTCTCCGCGACTTTTTCGATCCTTATCATAAGCTGCCTTCGAGCAAGCTCAAGGACTGGCTTTTTGGGAAAAATCGTCGTGGCAAAAATGCGGCAGATGAGCAAAACGTGGCATCGGCACCGAACGCTGCTTGCGAGGTGAATGCGACATCTGATGTGGACGCGCTTCTTGCAATCAAGGATCTTTCAGTAAACTTTCCGATTTTCGTAAATGGCAAAGCTGATGTGATTCATGCAGTTCGTGGGATTTCCTACTTTGTTCGAAAAGGTGAAATTCTTGGAATCGTAGGCGAAAGCGGCTCTGGAAAAAGCGTTTCGACGACGGCAATCCTCGGACTTTTGCCGCAGGATGCAAAAATTTCAGGCAGCATAATTTTTGACGGTCAGGAAATGACTGAGCTTTCGCAAAAAGAGTTCAGAAATTATCGTGGAAAGAAAATCGGAATCGTATATCAGGAACCAAGCCGGGCCTTTGATCCTCTTCAAAATCTTGAAAGCGTTTTTTATGAAACTTTGAAAAATTCAAATCCAGAAATTTCAAAGGAAGAGGCTAGAAATAAAGCACTCTCTCTTTTGAAGGAAGTCGGATTAAACAATGCCCAAGAAAGACTTTCAAATTTTCCTCATCAGTTCAGCGGCGGCCAGCTTCAAAGAATCTGCATTGCACTTTCTTTGGCACAAGACTGCGAGCTTTTGATTGCAGACGAACCGACTACGGCTTTGGACGTTACGATTCAAAAACAGATTGTTTCTCTTTTGAGCGAACTTAAAGCAAAACGAAATCTGACTGTAATTTTTATCAGTCACGATATAGATCTTGTTGCAGAAATTTCGGATAGAATTCTTGTCATGCAGAAGGGACTGATAGTTGAACAGGGCCTTTCAAACCAGATCGTAAACGAGCCGCACGAAGACTACACCAAGCGCCTTATTGCTGCAAGTCCGGTTTTCGGGCAGCATTATGACGACAACCAGGCCGCCCCGACGTCGCCTGTATCGGGCGAGCATGCCGCCGTTGCCCGCGTACAGAACCTGCAGAAAAAATTCAACATGGAAGGCGGATTTTTTGCAAAATACGGCAAATTCGTCTATGCGGTCAACGACTTAAGTTTTGAAATCCGCCGGAATGAAACCTATTCTTTGGTCGGCGAAAGCGGATGCGGAAAGACAACGACTGCAAGACTTTTGGTCGGCATGTATAAAAAGGACGGCGGTCGCGTCGAGTTTTTGGACGGGGCATCTTCTGACAGCACAAAATACATTTTCCAGGATCCGGCCCGTTCCCTTAACCCAAGAATGACGGTTGAAAAAATCCTGACCGAGGCACTCCGATATTCAAAACAAAAAATTTCCAGCTCGCAGATGCACGAAATGTGCGTGCAAATCATGCAGGAAGTGGGGCTTTCAGCAAGTGACCTTGAGCGCCGTCCTTCAGATTTTTCTGGCGGACAGAGGCAGCGAATTTCGATTGCCCGCTCTCTTTTGCTCAAGCCAGAACTTTTGATTTGCGACGAAGTTGTCTCTGCCCTGGACGTTTCAATTCAGGCTCAGATTTTGAAACTCCTTCTTGATATCAGAAATAAGCGCGGACTTTCCATGCTTTTCATCACTCATGATTTGAAAGTTGCCTGCTTTTTCAGCGACCGAATCGGCGTAATGTACAAAGGTGTTTTAATGGAAGAAGCCAGCGCTTCGGACATGTACAAAGAATGCGCTCATCCTTACAGCAAACTTCTGTTCGAAAGCGCGCCTAAAAGCCTTCGTGACGACTGCGGCACGATAAGTTCTGACACGACGCGCGACGGCACCGCGAAAGAGCCAGCAACAAGCCCCGGCACGACAAGTTCCGGCTGTCCTTTTGCTCCACGTTGCCCTAAGGCAAGCCAAAAGTGCTTTGATGAACTTGCGCCAATCACTCAGATTTCCGAAAGCCACAAAATCCGCTGCTGGAATATGTAATTAATTTACCTTAATTTTACTGAAAACTTCACCTATTTTTGCATCAATCAGAAGATTGCTGTTTGCC
>JAILRX010000042.1 GCA_024697985.1 Treponemataceae bacterium
ATTTCGGGCCAGACTTTTCTGGAAACTGCCAGCGAATCAAAGTAGTGCAGGTGAGGAAACTGCATCTGATAATAAAGGTTTGCATATTTGATGACCGACATGTCAAAGCCGGCGTTGTGTGCCACGAAAGGCAGCTTCGGATTTTCATTGATAAAGGGTTCAATCGTGTTTTTCCAGACGGCCGGAAATTTAGGCTTGTCGGCAACGTTTTCATACGAAATGTGATGGATTTTATCGGTCCATTCCTTGACGAAATAGGAGTCGGGAGTTTTGATGAGAGAATAGACAGAATTTTGTTCCACGCCGTCGATAAAGCGTACGATTCCGATAGAACAGGCGCTGTTTTTATTGAAGTTTGCCGTCTCAAAATCCACGGCATAAAAATCCAAGCCCGGAATTTTATTCATCAGTGTTGCCCGACCCATTGCCAGATGCCGCGTCTGTGCTGTCGCCCGCCGCACTTGTGCTGTCGCCCGCCGCACCTGTATTGTCGCCATCTGGCTCAGACTCGTCCAGCTCGTTCAAAATTTCAGTTTCGCTTGAAATCGGCATGTCGTCGGCCGGTTCGATTGCCTTTTCGAGTTCGTCTGCCTCGGCATTTGGCTCTGCCGTTATATCAGACTCAGTGGCCGGCACGTCCTTCTCACTAGCCGGCACGTCAGACTCTGCGGTCTTTACCGTCTCTACCGTCGCATCTTCTGCCTGGACTGGTACTGCTGGAACTGGTACTGCCGGCGGCTCAACCTTCTTTATCCAAAGATCGATGTCGCAGTGCGGCCTGATGCCTCGGATTTTTCCTTCGCAGGTGAACTGCCAGAATTCAAAATCGTAAGGCGTTCTCGGAAGCTTTTTGTAATCAGCGTACCACATTTTGTAATCCTGGATTTTTTCCATATCGAAAACAAAACCCTGCCAGCGAAGATTTGAGTAAATCATCGGTTCGAATCCGGCTTTCTTTATTGCCTCACAAAAGGTGATGGCATTTTTAGTGAACTGTTTTCCTGAAACCTTATCGGTTCTGGCTGCATCAGGATAAATATGCTCAGGATCAAAAACAATCGGGAGAGAAATTTCATAACCCTTGATCTGTTCGAGCGCAAGTTCGGCTTCTTCGAGAGCTTCCTGTTCGTTTATGGCCTGCGAAAAAACATAGACCCCGACTTTCAACCCAGCTGCAAGCGCGCCTTTGATATTCTGATGAAATCTTTCATCAACATGCAGGATGCCGCTTTCATAGCCACGCCATCCAATTCTGATGAACGCATAGTCGATTCCTGATTTTTTGACTTTTTTCCAGTTGATTCGTCCAAGATGTCGCGAAACATCAACTCCGTAAATGCACTCATAGTTTTCATCAACGTAGATGATTCTCTGACCTTTTTTCTTGAAGTTTTCTTTTAGATACGGATGTTTTTTGACATTTTCGTTCGGTGGAAATGAGTGGACGCCACTGTAATCCCTGAAAGAAATTTCGCCTTCCGGAATTTCGATTTCTTCTATCTCTTCGGATTCAGGATTTGAAGCGCAGGATAAAAGTGATGTCGAAAAAAATGCTGAAAATAATATTGAAAAAATCGCAGCGAAAACTGCGATGTGTTTTTTGTTTTGAAACATGCTTATATTTTATCAAAAATTTCTAAAATTATAAAGCAAAATTCCTGCTGCAACTGAAACATTAAGGCTGTCGAGTTTTCCACATGTCGGGATTGAAACGATTTTATCGCAGTTTTCCTTTACGATCCGGCTCATTCCAGTTCCTTCGCTTCCCATTACGATGGCAACCTTGTCGGAAACCTTTGCCTTTCCGCTCAAAAAGTCTGTCACGTCGTCTCCGCCGGCATCGGCACCGTAAATCCAGTAGCCTTCATCCTTTAGGATTTCGAGCGTTCTCGTAAGGTTAGGAACGAACATCAGCGGGACCCAGCTTGCAGCTCCGCTGCTTGAGCGGGCGATAATTTCGCTTTCGGTTGCGCTTCGTCGGTTCGGAATTACGACGAGGTCTGCTCCAAACTGATCACAGCTTCGGATGATGGCGCCTGTATTGTGCGGGTCTGTAATTCCGTCCAGAATCATGATGATGGAGCGGCTGTTTTTTTCGCCGGCATTCCCAGCTTTTTCGGCATTTCCAGCTAGTTCAGCGCGCGACTTTGTGCGCGTTTTCAAAAATGACTTCAAGCTGTCGGCTTCAATTATGTTCGAGGCACTTTCTTTTTCGCCCTGAATTTGCAGTACGATTCCGCGATGGTCGCGCGCGATTTCATCCAACGAAGAAACGGCCTTGTTAAGCTCGGCTGTTGAAACCTGGCGGCATTCAACTTTCAGACCTTCAGCCTGTGCAAGAATCTTTTTTGCGCGAGGACCTGCCTTGTCGTAAAGCAATGTTGCCTTTTCGGCCTGTGTTTTGTCGAGGCTTTTTATCTTTTCTTCAATGGCATGAAAACCGGTTATAGTAAGCATATTTTTAAAGACCACAACGATGTTTGATTTCTTCATTTCGAAATGATATGGAAGAAATCAAACTCGCGTGGCAAATGATTTATCATTTGCCACAACATCGCTTGTATTTTTTTCCAGATCCGCAAGGACATGGATCGTTTCTTCCGACTTTTGCGCCGTCACGAACGATTGTTGTTGGAATCAGGCTTCCGCTTTCATAAAGCCATTCGCCGTTTTCTTTTACGAATTTTGCTTTTTCAAGGTGAAGGTCCTTCATCCCCTTCCTTGTATACGAGGCAGAGAATTCTACGATTCCTTCTTTGTCGTTTTCAAGACCTTTTTCAGTTCTGAGGATTTTAAGTCCGTGCCAGGTTGATTCTTCAGCCCAAGCCCGGGTTTCATCAACATCAATCTGTTCTTTTTCGTTTTTCGTACATGATGCAACGATAAAGTCGATTTCGTGTTTTACATAAGCTGAATAGCGGCTTCTCATCAGGCTTTCAGCAGTAGGTGCTTTGATAGAACCGGAGATAATCGGTTCACAACATTCTGAATATTTTTTTCCAGAGCCACAAGGGCAAAGTTCGTCTTTGTTTTCCATATCCTTACTATACGAAAAATTATCTGAATTATCAACTGTGATGGATGTTTAGCCGAAACTGATTAAATTGGAGATTTTTGAATGTGATGTGCTTCTGTAAAATCATCAAATTGTAAATTGTAATTTTTTATTGAATTGATTAATTTGACAGATTTAAACATGAACTTGATAATCAATAATGTGATTTTATGCACAAAAAGTTGTGCTGATTTCATTACAAGTAAAGGAGAAGTATATGAAAAAGTTTGGTTATGTGCTTTTAGCTGTAGCCGTAGTTTTCGCATTTGTAGGATGTGGAAACCTCAACGATGCTCGAAATCGTAATATCGTTACTTACGATTGTTCACCAGAAGTTTATGAACACGTAAATCTCGGTTATAACGAAGGAGAGTATGGTCCTATCACAGTAACAAAAGGAACTCTCGTAAATGGCCGATCAAAGAAAGCTATCTACTTGATTACTCTTTCTGGTACTGAAATGGTTAAAAATCAGTCTACAGGTATTTTGACTGATCTTCTTTCTGGATTCTGTCTTGACAACGATTATGTAAAGAATGTTGTTGCAGTTATCACAGAAAATCTTCCAAAGAACTCTAACATCGTTCTTTCGGGACATTCTCTTGGTGGTATGGTTGCACAGCAGGTTGCTGCTAATCAGTCTGTAAAAGATGGATACAATGTATTGAACACATTGACATTCGGTTCGCCACTTTTGGCTGCTGGCTCACGAGAAGGAACAACAATCCGACTCGGTGACTCATTCGATGCTGTTCCATACTTGAGCGGAAGCCTTTTCAATAACACTCTTTGGGCTATTTTTGGTCTTAACAGAGAAGATGGTGGCTACTGGAAAACACTTAATTTCGAAGGTGCTCACTGCGAAAGTTATGCTCGAGAAGAACTTTGGGGAAAATACGATGCAATTGGTAAGAAAAATGGTTCTGCCAAACTCGTAATGGATATGGATACATTGACATATTACCAGTCTCCATCAGGATTGCCTTTCTAAGGATCTGATTTTTAATTGGAACGCAGCCTGCTTCAAGATCAGTCTTGAGCGGGCTGTTTTTTTTTCTTAGAATTTTTTTAGTGGCATCACTTATGTTTTAGGATTAGAATTAACAAAATTAAATTTACGAGGAATTTATGCCTAAAACTAAGAAATCAAAAAAATCATTGATCGGTGACATCATTTTTTATGTGATTTTTGCCGCAATAATTGTCTTTTTATTTGTCTTTTTCATTTCACCTCGTTTCATGGGGAACAAAAGATCTTACGGTAAATACGAAAATGCCATTTCATCAAAAGAATGGATGTCGCTTCTTTCAGATGATGTGATGTTGAACGAAATCAGCATCCCGGGAACTCACGACAGCGCGACTCAGTTCGTTCAGTATGCCTATTTTTCAAAATGCCAGACCCGCTCGATTCAAGAACAGCTCGAGATGGGCTACCGATATTTGGACATCAGGCTTGCAGTTGATGCTGATGCGAACAAACTCAAGTTCATGCACGGATTTGCCGGCTGCAAGGTCGGAAACAGAAGGTCGGATGCAAAACTTTATCTGGATTCAGTTCTTCAGGACTGCTACAAGTTTTTGGATGACAATCCTGGCGAAACAATAATTTTCGTTGCTAAAAAAGATCACGGAGATCAGACGATTGCTGAATTCCAGGAGAAACTCAGCTCTTACATTGATGAAAATCCTGAAAAATGGTTTACCGAAAACAGGATTCCTCAGTTGAGCGAAGTTCGAGGAAAACTTGTCCTTGCAAGACGATATGAAAACGAAGCTGCTTTCCGCGATGAAAAATCAGGATTGAATCTTGTCTGGAATGAACAGGGCAATCACGAAATTGCAGAAATCAGCTACGAGGCTAACGAACAGAAAAACGGTCTTGAAATTTGCATTCAGGACAGATACAAGTACGATGCTGATGACAAATGGGATGCTTTTACGAGCGCCCTCGACAATGTTTTGCTTTCGGCTGAAAAAGCAGATTCATCCGACATCTACATAACTTTCCTGAGTACAAACGGCGATACAAAGTTCGGACATCCGATTAAGTATGCGATTCCGCTGAACAAGAAGTTCTGGGCTTACGAAATGGAGCCGGGCAAAAATTACGGCTGGATTATTCTGGACTATGCCACAACAGAACTTGCTCAGAAAATTTATATGACAAACTTTTAATTAATATCCGGCAAAGGCGTAAGTGGCAAGAGATGTAATTTTTACCCAGTCGTTTGCGGAAAACTCGTCCTGAATGGCCGCGACTGCAAATCCTGCATTCACGGCCGTTTTTGTTGCCAGAAGCACGTCTTCAAAAACAATCGTGTCGTTGATTGACCCGCCCAAAGCTTTTGCAGCCTCGATGTAAATGTCAGGCCTGTCTTTGGAAGTGTTCATCTGTGTGCAGGTAAAAATCCCGTCAAAATATCGGTCGATTTGCAGTCGCTCAAGTGCCAGCTTTACGAGCGGTATGTCGTTCGACGTGGCGATGGCGCAGTTAAGGCCACGTTCCTTGAGGCCCTGCAAAAATTCGGCGGCACCATCTTTCAGCGGAATCGAGGTTTTGTAGGCGCCTTCGACAACGCCTTCAACTCCGTCCAGAATTTCCTGAATCGAAAGTTTTGGCGTATAGGTTTTCTGTATATATTCAGCGCCCTTTATCAGGCTTAAATTAAAAAGAACATCATTCAAGTTTGCCTCAGCATCAATCCCTAAAGATTTCAAGAAGTTCCGGGCTGAATCGTGCCAGACCGGCATCGAATCAATCAGCGTGCCGTCAAGATCGAAAACGACGTGTCTATATTTTGAGCAGATTTCGTCCAGAT
>JAILRX010000049.1 GCA_024697985.1 Treponemataceae bacterium
TCAGGATCTGATGGAAAGGGGAATTTTGGACATCACGCACATCAATTATTTTATTCTTGATGAAGCTGATGAGATGCTCGACATGGGCTTTATCGACGACATCAAGGCGATTTTTGCAAAGGCAAATCCTGACAGCCGAATTCTTCTTTTCAGTGCAACAATGCCAAAAGAAATCTTGCAGATTGCCTCAGACTTTATGGGCGATTACGAGATTATCGAAGAGGAAGCCCGTCCGGAAGAACCGCTTTTGACCGAACAGCATTATTGGGTTGTCCGCGAAAATGAAAAGATTGAAGCTCTCGTTCGTCTTATTGATATTTCGCCGGATTTTTACGGCTTGATTTTTACCCAGACAAAGGTTGATGCAGATTCAGTAAGCCGCCAGCTTGAGGAACGCGGATACGAGGCAGCAGCCCTTCACGGAGATATTGCACAGGCTCAGCGAGAAAAAATTCTCTGGCGATTCAGAAACCGAAAAACTAAAATCCTTGTTGCAACCGATGTTGCAGCCCGCGGAATTGATATCGAAGGTCTTACTCACGTCGTAAACTACGCGCTTCCATTTGACGCACCGACTTACATCCATCGAATCGGACGAACAGGACGAGCTGGGAAAACCGGCAAGGCCTATACTTTCGTACGACCTGAAGAGCGACGAAAAATTGAGTTTATCAAGAAGGCCGCATTCAAGGCGACAAAAGTTCAGATGCAGGAAGATTCGATTCCGTCTGTTGAACAGGTCTTGAAAATCAAGCGTGAACAGCTTTTTGCGCAGACAATTTCAAAATTGACTCAGAGTTCTGAAGAAAACGAAGAGAAACCAAATTCAAGTTTTGATGAAATGGCCAGAATCCTTTGCGAGGAAAAAGATCCGATTCAGGTTTTGTCACAGGTTCTTGCCATGGATTATGGAAAGCAGCTCGATGCAAGCCGTTACGGAGAAATAACGCCGCTTAAGGTCTTCAATCAGGGCAAGCAGGTAAGACTTTACGTTCAGCTCGGAAGAATTGATGGCCATAATCCAAGAACTATCGCTGAATATTTCAGCAAGCTTTTGCACATCTCACAGCGCTTTGTTGACAGAATCGACATGAGCGATAAATTCACGTTGATAAGCCTTCCATATCAGGCAGGAATGCAGCTTTTGGCAAGAAGCAAAACCGACAAGTCTTTGCCTCACATGCACATCGATTCAAAATCTGATTCTATTGATTTCGGCGGACGTGGCAATTCAGGACGCGGCAATAGCGGGCGCGGAAATGGTGGCCGAGGCAAAGGCGACAGAAGGAACGGAGGCCGCGACGGTTCATTTGGTGGCCGAAGTGGCGGACGCGACGGATTTAAGGAAGGCCGTGACGGCAAAAAAGGCGGACATGGTCCAAAAGACGGCAAATCAGGACGAAGTGCAAAAAGCGGTTTTTCAGGAAATCGTGAAGGCGGGAAGAAGCCTGTCCATACAGGCAAGAAAAATGCTGGTTCCGGGAATGCCAGTCTTTACAAAAAAAGTTGATAATTTGTATTTTTGACATATACTGAAAGTGCAACAGGGATAAGAAAATTATCCCGCATGGAGGTACTATGAAAAAAATTTTGGCAGTTTTATTGGCTGGAGTTGTGCTCGCTGTAGGAGTATTTGCAGTTGATATGGGTTCTTTCCCTACTGGAACATGGCAGGATTCAAGATGGAATGCTGACTGGGTTTTCAGTGTTGAAGGAGTTCAGCTCAAGGATTCAAACAGCGGTGCATTGATTTTCGATTTTGCAAACAAGATGGAAAATTTTGCTGTAACGCCATCAGTTTCTGGTGTATCACTTTCATTTGACTGTGCTGAAACAGGTCGTTCCTACACATTTACAAAGGGAATGAGTGCAACAACAGACATCGAAATGGAAATCCGACGAACAGGTCTGGAAAATTACAAAGTAACTCTTCCAATGAAATAAGAGACTTTGAAAAAAAATCTTGGGAATGAAGTTTATATTTAGGAGTTTTTAGAATGGCATCTTTTGACACTATTCTTTTTGATTTTGATGGAACGGTTTTTGATACTTCTCCTGGAGTTTTCAATGCGTTCGATTATTTTCTTGCCAAATATAATATGGAGTTCCCGAGAGAAAAATATTCACTGATGATCGGACCGCCGCTCAAAGAAAGCTTCGTGAATATTTTGAAATTTCCGCCGGAAGAAGCTGATACGGCAATGAACGTATACCGCGAATATTACGGCACGAAGGGTATTTTCGAATGCGAAGTTTACCCTGGAATCATCAAGCTTGTTGAAGATTTACATAAAGCCGGAAAAAAGGTTTTTGTCGCTACAAGCAAGCCTGAAATCTATACAAATCAAATCCTTGAAAGAAAAAATATGGCCGGTCTTTTTGATTTTATCGGCGGAAGCGACCTCGAAGAAAAAACTCGCGTTGAAAAAATAGACATCATCAAATATGTTCTTTCCTCAAACGGCCTGGACTCTCCTGAAAATCTCGATAAAATCCTGATGGTTGGAGATCGAAAATACGACGTAATCGGTGCTCATGCAGTCGGCATCAAATGCTGCGGAATCCTGTGGGGCTTTGGAAATCGAAAGGAATTCGAAGAATGTGGTGCTGATTACATCTGTGAAACGACTCAGGATGTTTTGAACCTGATTTGTCCTCCTGAATTTGAACGAATCCATACGAACGACATCAGACCTTGTCGTTGCAGCTAAAAATCTCTCTTAAATACTGTGAATTATTTCACAAAAAAAGCATTTTCAACTTGTAAAAATTGGCTTTATTGATTGAAAACACTTAGAAAAAATCTTATAATTAGGACTGTTAAATAATCCATTATAAGGAGTGTTGGATGACAGTTAGTGAAATTAAAAATGCAAAAATAAAAGCTTGGGTTGAAGAATGCCAGGCTATGTGTGAACCAGACAAAGTAGTAGTTTGCGATGGTTCAAATGCTGAATACGATCGTTTGATGAAAATTTGCGTAGATTCCGGTCTTGCAACTCCATTGGCAAAAAAAGAAAACAGTTTCTTGTTCCGTTCGCTTCCTAGCGACGTTGCTCGTGTTGAATCACGAACATTTATTTCTTCAGTAAAAGAAGAAGATGCAGGTCCTACAAACCACTGGATCGATCCAAAAGAGCTTAAGGCTACAATGAAAGGTTTGTACAAGGGCTGTATGCATGGTCGAACAATGTACGTTCTTCCATTCTGTATGGGTCCACTCGGATCACCAATCGCTAAATGCGGTGTAGAAATCACAGACTCAGAATACGTTGTACTTAACATGGACATCATGACACGTGCCGGCGAAAAAGTTTGGCAGTATCTCGATGACAACTTCGTTCCATGTCTTCACTCAGTAGGAAAACCTCTTAACAACGGTGAAACAGACGGTGGAATCTGGCCATGTGCTGACGTTGAACACAAATATATTTCACAGTTCCCAGAAGAACACCTCGTATGGTCTTATGGTTCTGGATACGGTGGAAATGCTCTTCTCGGAAAGAAATGTTTCGCACTTCGAATTGCTACAGTTATCGCTCGTGACGAGGGATGGCTTGCAGAACACATGCTTATCTTGAAATTGACAAACCCACAGGGTGAAGTTAAATACGTAACAGGTGCTTTCCCATCAGCTTGTGGAAAGACAAACCTTGCTATGTTGATTCCTACAATCCCAGGATGGAAAGTAGAAACAATCGGTGACGATATTGCTTGGATGAAATACGGTGATGACGGACGACTTTATGCCATCAACCCAGAAGCTGGATTCTTCGGAGTTGCTCCAGGAACATCAGCAGAAAGCAACAAGAACGCTCTTGTATCAGCTGAAAAGAACACAATCTATACAAACTGTGCTCTTACAGAAGACGGAGACGTTTGGTGGGAAGGAATCGGATATCCTGCAAAAGGCAAGCTTGTTGACTGGAAAGGAAACACACGAGACGCACTTCCAAAAGACAAATCTCCTAAAGGTGAAGAATTCGCTCATCCAAATGCTCGATTTACAGCACCTGCTAAGCAGTGTCCATGTATCGCTTCTGAATGGGAAGATCCAAAAGGTGTTCCGATCAGCGCTATCCTCTTTGGTGGACGACGTCCTTCAACAATTCCGTTGGTACATCAGTCACGAAACTGGAACCACGGTGTATTCTTGGGATCTATCGTAGGTTCAGAAATCACAGCTGCTTCTACAATCAATCCAGAAGAAGTTGGAAAGATTCGACGAGACCCATTCGCTATCATCCCATTCTGTGGATACAACATGGGCGACTATTTCCAGCACTGGGTAAACGTTGGAAAAGCTGCAAAAGATCCAGACAAATTGCCTAAGATCTTCTACGTTAACTGGTTCCGAAAGGATGAAAACAATCCAGACCTTCCAGGCGGATTCATGTGGCCAGGATACGGTGACAACTCACGTGTTCTTGCTTGGATCTTCGACCGATGCGATGGAAAAGACAACTACATCGATACACCAATTGGATATATGCCAAAAGAAGGTGCTATCAACACAGATGGTCTTCCTGAATACTACAAAAAGACTCTTCCAGAAATCACAAAAGTTGACAAGGAAGGCTGGTTGAAAGAAGTTGATGACATTAGAAACAATCATTATCCAAAATTCGGAAAGCATCTTCCAAAAGAACTTGCTGACTGCTTGAATGATTTGGAAGCTAGACTTAAGAAATAGTAGTTTCTAATGGCATCTAAAAAACAGTTGCTCGAAAGGGCGGCTGTTTTTTTTAAGGATATCCGTGTATTGCCAACGAGCGCGTAGCGCGAAGTTTCAAGGCAAATCACTATCCAAAATTCGGCAAACATCTTCCAAAAGAACTTGCTGACTGTTTGAATGATTTGGAAGCTAGACTTTCAAAATAAATTGATTTTAGGTGCTGTCTGAAAGGCGGCACTTGAAATGAAAAACAAAACCCTGCACTTCATTCGAGGCGCAGGGCTTTTTTTTTTGCCACAATTTACAAATCGTGCTATATTTAGTAAAACACTTTAACTAATTTGGAGAGGAAAAATGGCTAAAAAATCAAAAGGAAAAGATTATTTTGGACTTCCGTGGATTGTGAGCGTAATCCTTGCGATTATTCCTGTAACATCCTGGATTTTGGGTTTTGTAACTCGTTTTCAGGAAGGAAAAATTGTGGCAGGCATTCTGCGATTAGTTCTTGGCTGGAATATCATTTGGATCTGTGATATTTTCTGCGTTCTTTTCAACAGAAAAATCATGAGACTATTGAACGTCTGATAAATTCTTGTGAAACTCCGTCCTTCTTTTAAGATTTGTTTTTGTCTGCTTCTTCTGGTTCTTCTTGCTGGAAATCTTTGTGCTCAAAACACCAGACCAAGCGCCGCCGATTATTTTATCACTATTGGCGAAGAACTTATCATCGAAACGGGCGGAGTTATTGTTTTAAATCTTTTTGCCAATAAACCCAGCGGAATGAATTTTTCCGACATCTGGGAAAGTCTTACCAGTCCCTATGTCTGGGACACAAGCTCCTTTGTGCGAAATCAGGTCGTGCACCCGCTTGCGGGCAGCTTTTTTTACAACGCAGCCCGCGCCAACAATTTTTCTTTCTGGGGCGGATTTGCCTACACTGCTGTCAGCAGCTGGGTCTGGGAAAATCTGTTTGAAAATTCATCAACATCAATAAACGATTTGATAACGACAACTACCGCGGGCTGCGTTACAGGCGAAGTCCTGCACCGGCTCGGTTACGAAGTGAGCCGTTTTTGGAATCCTCTGATGTGGCTTTTATCGCCGGTGGATGCCGCAAACTATCTGATAAAAAATCCTGACAAGGCCTTTAAGCCGAACGACGAAATTGAATCTGGAATCTATTTTTTTGAAGCGGGGATCGGAGGCTCTCTTTTTATTAATCCAGAAAACCTTGCCGAACTTGGCGGGGATATGAATTCTAGCCTCTTTTTGATTTACGAGGAACCGTTCGACCACAAAACGAAGGAGCCTTTTGACCAGTTTACGCTGGATGCCCAGGTTTATACGGATTTTTCAAGCTGTTTTGCCTTTGCAGAATTCGAAGGGCACCTGTATTCGTGGCCGTTTTTCCAGAACACAAATTTGCCTTCATCAATCGGTATTTCCATGAACTACAAGG
>JAILRX010000056.1 GCA_024697985.1 Treponemataceae bacterium
GTCGTTCTTTTCTGTTTCAGCCTTTACAAGCGTGCTTCTGAAAGAAAAAACATTTTTCTTTTGCAAAAACAAAAAAGCAGTATCGAAGCAAAAACTTTCGGAAATTTCACGCTGCTTTATGAAAACAAGGTCGTAAAATTCGACAGAACAAAATCGAACGAGCTTATCGCCTACCTGATTTATAAAAACGGAAGTTCGGCCAACACAAAGGAACTTATCAGTACGCTTTGGGGCGACAGGGCTGATTCATCAAGATACGGAGCAAGTCTTCGAAACCTGATTGTCGATATTAAAAAGCAATTCAGTGAACTTGGAATCATGAATTTTTTCATTGCCGAATACAACAACTTCAGAATCAATCCTGAGTTGGTAAAATGCGATTACTATGATTTTCTTGCAGGCGATCCGAAAGCTATCAGCAGTTTTGCAGGCGAGTTTATGAGCCAATACAGTTGGGCTGAAGAAACCGCAGGCTTTCTCGAAATGAAATTGATGAAAAATGAACGCGGGCGAATCTAACGCACGCTAAACTAACGCGGCGCCTATTTGATGCGCATCAGGTAGGACGCGCCGTTCTGCTTGAGCCACCTGTCGCACCTTTTGTAATCCGGAAAAACCGACTCTATTTCCTCATAAAACTTTTTTGAATGATTCATGTGCTTTCTGTGGCAAAGTTCGTGCACGACGACGCTGTCTAAAATTTCTTCCGGCATCAAAACCAGCAAGTAATTGAAATTCAGATTTCCGTCCCGCGAACAACTGCCCCATCGGGTTTTCTGGAGCTTGAGCGAAATTTTTCCGTAGGTCACGCCTAAAAGTTGAGCGTAATGCTCCACCTTCATCGGGATAATGAAACGGGCCTTTTCCTTTACGGCTTTCAAATCTTTTTCGCTCAAAGGTCCCATCGATAAGGCAAGTTCTCTTTGCCTCTGAATTTTTTCCTGAGTTTTCAAAATCCATTTCGTCTGCTTTTGGACGAATTGTTCTATATAAATAGCAGGCGTTCCCAATGGTGATTTTACGACCACCGATCCATCATTTTCGATGTGGATGCTGAGGGAACGCCTTCTGGATTTTTCGATTCTGTATTCGATGCTCAATTTGCGCCACTACTGCTGAAAATAACGAGTACAGCCTGTTTTCGCATGGCATCGGTTACTTCGTCATCATCGATGTCATCTTCAAGATAATGACAGCCATCTTTTTTATCCCAGCGATAATACAAAAGATCGTCGCTGCTCCAACCGTAAAAATTCTTGCCTTTCATCATGTCTTCAACGTATGAAACACAGGCTTCCGTAATGTGCCATCCCATTCCGGCATCACGTTGCCCCTTGTAATTTGCGGCATAAATTCTGGCTTCCTTGTAGTCTCTGAAAGCAATGTCAGAGCCCAAAACGATTACAGTCTTATCTCCGCTGCTGTTTTCATAAACCTTGAACTTTTTCTTTATGTCATATTTTTTAAGGACCTTGTTTACAAGTTCAGGACTGTCATCATCGTCGTCATCGTAATCATCATCGTCATCATAATCATCGTCGCGGATACCGGCCATTTTATAAACATCGCTCATATCAACATTTACAATCGAATCGTAATCAAACTCCACGATTTCTTCCAGGTCATCATCGCCATCTTCATCAAAAACTCGGCTTAAAGAACCAAGATTTTTTCGAACGACATCCATATCAGATTCTGAAACGAGTGTTCTTTGATAAGCAAGCGGATCTTTTCCAAGTGCCTTAACCATAGCGGCAGCCTGAGGATTTTCTGCCATCGTCTGGTCGTATCTGGCAATCGAATAGCCGTAGCAGATAGCCTGAAGTTTATCAAAGGCATTGTCACCTGAAATTCCATTTTGGTTCAAAATTGAAACGGCCTTTGCCTCAGCATTTACAGGTGCTTTCAAAATTTCATCATCATCAACATCAATTCCAATCCTGTCCAAAGAGGCTTCAATTTTATTGAAATTTTTGCAGAAAGATTTTACGTCTGAATCAGTAAGCGAAGTAGATTTTCCGCTCTGAGCAAAAAGTGCAAAAGTCATCGAAAAAACCATAAGCACAAATAGAATTTTTTTCATTTTTTACTCCTTGTGTAGTTGATGCTCTATTATAACCTCACTTTGCAATTATTAAAAACGTTTTGTTGACATTATTCATTATATAATATAGGTTTACCGACATGCACATTCAACTTTCAGAGCATTTTACCTTTGGAAAACTTTTAAGATTCACTTTTCCTTCAATAATGATGATGATTTTCACCTCAATTTATTCTGTAGTTGATGGGATTTTCGTCTCAAACTTTGTCGGCAAAACCAGCTTCGCGGCCGTAAATCTTGTAATGCCGGTTCTTATGCTATGTGCATCCCTCGGTTTTATGATTGGAACTGGAGGAAGTGCCTTGGTCGCCATGCTTTTGGGCGAAGGCAAAAAAGAAAAGGCGAACGAAACTTTTTCCCTTTTGATTTACGTTTCACTCATCATGGGAATTGTCATTGCAACTCTCGCCTTTATTTTCATGGATAAAATCGTTGTGCTCCTGAAGGCTGAAGGACAGCTTGCACGCGATGCAGTTTTTTACGCAAGAATCGTCGTTGTCTGTGGGCCGGTTTTCATCCTGCAGAACATTTTTCAAAGTTTTCTGATTGTAGCCGAACGGCCGAAAATGGGACTTGCCCTCACGATTGCAGCCGGCCTTACAAACATGGTTTTGGACGCACTTTTCGTCGGTATTTTGAAATGGGGCTTGATGGGTGCTGCCCTTGCGACCTGCATCGCGCAGACCGTCGGAGGTCTGATTCCGCTTTTTTACTTTATCGCACCGAACAAAAGCCCGCTTCGACTCGGAAAGTTCGTCTGGTCAGGATATTCGATTTTTAAGACCTGCACGAACGGATCTTCGGAGCTTGTCACGAACATCGCAATGTC
>JAILRX010000071.1 GCA_024697985.1 Treponemataceae bacterium
AGATTTACTATCCTCCTCGACATAATAGTCTGTAGTGCAAGTCCAGGTTGTGTTTTTAAGTTTGAAATCCATGCTGCAACTGAGCCCAAGCAAAGAAACTAAACCAATTAAGACGATTTTAGAAATTTTTTTCATTAAAGTACTCCTTGAATCTGTATTTCGACGTCATTTTCACATTTTTTTATTTTTGTGTCAATTAAGACTGCTCAGCGAAGGATTATGGGCTGTCTGTTGTGGACTCAAACTCTCCCCCAGTTTTGCAGGATGGTGAAAATCTAAAGTTTTGAATTGCACTGAAATTGTTGGTTACATAATAAATTCTGATTCAGATTTTATTGACTGATACAAATTGATAAAAACTCCCTTGAAAAAGTGTGTTAAATGTATCAAAATCATCTTGACATACATATAAAACATACATATAATGTAAATATGAAACCAATGACGATGTATGTTTCGGAAACTTTGTATACAACTTATCAATCTCAGGCGCAGAAACGAGGGCGAAAAACGTCTGAACTCATTCGAGATGCAATGGAGCTATATGCAAAAACTGAGTTCCGTTCAAAAAAATCTTTTGATTCGTTGAATTTTGATTTTGGCGTTAAATTGAAATCTGGGGCAACGGACTTTTTAAAAGATAACTGGCAAGAGGATTTTATGGATTCTCGTTTCTCGGACGGAAGGCTATGATTTGTCTTGATTCTTGCTTTCTAATCGACTTGTATTGGACAGATTCTCCTCGTCATGAAGGGGCTCTCGATTTTTTTGAAACGAAGATAAAACCTTCCAAAGAAAAAATTTTAGTTTTTTACAATGTGTTCAACGAATTTATTCATGTGATTACAGATTCAAAGCGATTTGAAAATGCGCTTACGGTGAAACAGGCAATCGAAATTGTGAACAATTGGTGCGATATAGAAAATGTTGTGGTTGTTTATCCGAATGATGATTCTTTTGTTCGCTCAAAACTGTGGATGAATATGTATGCTCTCGGACGAAAACGTATTGTCGATACAGAAATGGCTTCATGCTATCTTTTGTCGGGTGGAACGCAGCTTGTAACGGCCAATCCAAATGATTTTGAGATTTTCGATTCTTTCGAGCTACTGAATTATTCAGAAAAATAAAAAAGCGCCCTTCTGGAACGAAAGACGCTTCCTTTTGAATTGCACGCCCTGAAATTTTTCAAGGTGCCGTTCAATTTTTTTTCTTGTACAGAACTGTTTAGAACTTCTCAGCTACCTTTTCTGCTGTGAAACCAAAAAATTCTCCGGCTTTTGCGGCAGGGGCTGAAACACCAAATCGTTCAATAGAAATGATGTCGTTTTTGCTTGTTGCAAATTCTGTCCAGCCGGCCTTGAGTCCTGCTTCAATAGTCATGACTCGTTTAGCACCACCGATGATTTTGTTCTGGAAGGATTCATCCTGTGAGGCGAAAAGTTCCCGGTCCATTACTGAAACGACACGGATTTTCTTTCCTTTTGCTTCTCCAAGTTTTGCGCTGTCGATTGCAAGTGAAACTTCACTTCCTGTTGCAAGAATCGTGATGTCCGGTGTTCCCGAGCAGTCTTTTGCGATATATGCACCGCATTTAATTGTTTTCTTCCAATCAGCGTCTGCTTTTTCGTAAACAGGAAGTCCCTGTCGGCCCAAAATCAAGCAAACCGGATGGTCTGTTGTTTCGATAGCCATAATCCAAGCTTCTGTTGTTTCTTCAGCATCTCCCGGTCGCAAAACCTGTACACCAGGCATTGTTCTGAGTGCTTCGAGCGTTTCAACAGGCTGATGAGTAGGACCGTCTTCTCCAACGTAGATTGAGTCGTGTGTCAAAACGTAGATAGCCGGCAAGTTCATCAATGAAGCAAGTCGGATTGCTGGTCTCATGTAATCAGAGAAGATCATGAAGGTTGCGCAGAAGTTTCTGAGTCCGCCGTGCAAAAGCATACCGTTGCAGGCAGCTGTCATGGCAAATTCGCGGATACCAAAGTGGATGTTTCGGCCGCTTCGGTTGTCCCATTCGTAGTAGCTTTCAGACTTCATCTTGCAGCCATTTGAGCCTTCGAGGTCAGCAGAGCCTCCGACGAGCTGTGGATAGGCTTTTGCAATTGCCTGAAGTGCGTTTCCGCTTGCTACACGGGTTGCAAGTTTGTCGCTTGTTGTGTAGGTTGGAAGATTTTCCAGAGCGCAGACTGGTTTGTTGCTCATTGCAGCATCCCATTCTTTTTTAAGATCTGGTTCTTCTTTTGCCCAAGCGTCAAAATCAGCTTTCCAGTTATTGTAGTTTTCTGTCCATCGAGCTTTCTGTGAATTGAAATATTCGTAGGCATCAGGTGAAACGTAGAAATATTCATCTGGATTCAAGCCAAGATTTTTCTTTGCTTCTTTTACGCCTTCTTCGCCGATTGGAGCTCCGTGTGCGCTTGAAAGACCGGCTACTGTTGGTGCTCCGTGTCCGATTTCAGATTTAAGCATGATGAGGGTAGGTCGGTCGGTGTCTTTTTTTGCTTCTTCTGTAAGATTGAAAATATCATCATAGCTGTACATTGAGCCTTTAAGAACCTGCCA
>JAILRX010000078.1 GCA_024697985.1 Treponemataceae bacterium
GTAAATGTTCCTTCAGCTGTGTCGCCAGGTACGTTTGGTCGTCGTCCGGCACTGCATCCAATACCGATGTAGAACGATTTGTATCCCTGAACACGAAGTTCATCGAGTGAAACGTCCTTACCAACTTCTACGCCAGTCTTGATTTCAACGCCCATTTCTTTCATGACGTCAATTTCAGCAGCGATGATGTCTTTTCCAAGTTTATATGAAGGAATTCCGTATCGGAGCATACCACCGGCTTCAGCATTCTTTTCAAATACAGTTGGCTTATATCCTTTTTCAGCAAGGAAGAAGGCTGTTGCAAGTCCTGATGGACCACCACCGATGATGGCAACTTTTTCATCCCATCCGTTTCTGTGGATTGATGCAGCAACAACTGGTTTTGGAATATATCTTGTCTTTTTGTCCAAATCTCTTTCAGCAAGGAATTTCTTGATTGCGTCAATTGATACGGCCTTATCGATTGTTCCTCGAGTACAAGCAGCTTCACATCGTTTGTTACAGATTCGTCCACAAACTGCCGGGAACGGATTCTTTTTCTTGATGAGTGCAAGAGCGTCATCGTATCGGCCCTGTGCTGCCATTCTGATGTATCCCTGAACTGCGATATGTGCAGGACAAGCTGTCTTACAAGGAGCTGTACCTGTTTCGTGGCACTGGATTCGGTTGTTGTCTCGATAGTTTTCATCGTATCGTTTTTCTGACCAAATGTGGTTGTCTGGCAACTGGATTTTTGGATACTTAACCTTGCTTCCGTCTTTCTTGCAAAGTTTCTGACCGAGCTTACAAGCTCCGGCTGGACAGTATTCAACACATCGACCGCAGGCAACACAATTGTCTTTGTTTACGTGAGCTGTATAAGCAGAACGGCTCATGTTTGGAGTGTTGAAAAGCTGTGATGTTCGAAGTGCGTTACAGATTTCTACGTTACAGTTACAGATACCGAAAATCTTGTTTTCACCGTCGATGTTTGTAATCTGATGAACGAAACCGTTTTCTTCACCTCGTTTGAGGATTGCAAGTGCTTCTTCAACAGTGATGTCGTGACCTTTTCCTGTCTCGCGGCAGTAGTCAGCCATATCACCAACACCGATACACCATCCAAAGTCGTCATCAGCACATCCGTCACCGATTGCTTTTCGGCTGGCACGACATGAACATCGGCCTACACCGATATGACCTTCGTATTTTTTAAGCCAATAAGAGATATGTTCAAGATCAACTGATCTGTTATCCATTTCGATTGCTTTTTCAACCGGGATTACGTGCATACCAACACCAGAACCACCCTGAGGTATCATCTGTGTAATACCTTTCAATGGGAGATAAGTCATTCGTTCAAAGAATGAACCTACTGTAGGATGGTCTTCAAGTCGAGGATTTGAACGGTCCGGCAACTCTTCCATGTTGAAGAACTCGGCACTTCCTGGAACGAACATTGGAAGAACGTATCGGCGCTCACTTGGAGGTGCGATTCTTCCATTATGATCATAATGATCTCCATAATCATATTCCAAGAGTCCTATATAACTCATGTGGTCAAGAATTTTCTGGAATCCGTCTTTTCCAACTTCCTTAACTTTTTCTTTGTTCATTTCACACAATTGGTCAAAAGTATAATGCTTTCTTTTTTCCATTGTGTTCGCAACAATTGCCTCTTCTTCAGATACAATTTCAGCTAATCCCCAATATTCTGGATCGTCAGCAGTTACCTTTCCCAACATATGAGCGGCAACATCTGTAATCTTTTTTCCAAGTTTGATGATTTCTTTGCTTGGATTTTTGTCTCCCTGATGTGGAGGAATAACGAAGGTGCTTTGTTCTGGCATATTTGTCCCCTTTGTAGTTCTAGATGTTTCATTATTTACTGAACAGTTCATTCATTATATGTCACTTAATTTTTTAAGTCAAATTTTTTTACTTTTTTTACTATTTTTCTATTTTTTTGCAATATAATAATCGTATGGAAGATTTTAAATTTGAAATAACAGATCACCTTGGAGTCGTTTCCGAGGGAAAAGGCGGATGGAACCTGGAATTGAATATGGTTTCATGGAGTGACAGGGAACCAAAATACGATTTACGCACCTGGTCGCCCGACCATAAAAAGATGAGCAAGGGAATCACGCTTTCAAAAGATGAAATTTTATCCCTTAAAAACGTACTGAATGGTCTGAATATTTAGGATTAAAACTCGTCGCACTCGAATTCGAAAAGCGGATTTCCGGCATTCATCACGATCTGATAGATCAGTGTCTGCAAAAAGCCTTCTTTCAAAGAAGATGCCATTATCCTGAGCTGGAC
The DNA here is from genome assembly GCA_024697985.1 of Treponemataceae bacterium. Classification (GTDB taxonomy): domain Bacteria; phylum Spirochaetota; class Spirochaetia; order Treponematales; family Treponemataceae; genus RGIG9060. The sequence continues at coordinate 2,305 of JAILRX010000078.1, forward strand.
ATCCGCATCGCTCAAAAGTGCAATTATTCTCTGAATCTGTCGCGGACTCCACAGCCTGCACGCCTTCTCGTACTGCGGCCAGGCAGACTTTATATAGAAGCCTTTTGACATAAGCTCAGAATCGCCGAGTCTTCCGTTC
>JAILRX010000236.1 GCA_024697985.1 Treponemataceae bacterium
ACAAATAACGAATATCAGAAAAAGGCCAGACTTTATACGTTCCAGGCTCAGGAAGCTTATGATGTAGGTGATTACGACCGTGCGGTTGAGCTTACACTTTTGGCAGAAGAAAATGCTGAAAAATCAAAAGCTTACATCGAAATGATGATATCAAAAAATGATGCGGATAAAAAAATCGCCGCCGCTAAAAACCGACAGGCTTGGGCTCAACGAGTTCGTGGTGATGTTAACTTCCCGATGGCTTATGCTGCAGGAACAAAATCTTTGGATGCAAGCCTCGTTGCTTACGAAAAAGAAGATTACGGAAACGCATCGGAACTTGCTTCTCAGGCATTGGATACTTTCGGCACAATCAAGGAAATTACTCCGCTTCCACAGTTTTATGTTGTTAAACCTTGGGTTGAAAGCAAGGACTGCTACTGGAATATTTCTGGTCGGCCATACGTTTACAATAATCCGGTTCTTTGGGAAAACCTCTATCAGGCCAACAAGAAGAACATGAAAGATCCTCAGAATCCTGATTTGATCTATCCTGGAATGAAAGTTGAAATTCCTAGCATTGCTGGAGAATACCGCGAAGGTACTTATTCTCCAAAAGCTGAATATAATCCATTTAACGCAAACAGATAAGGTGAAACTATGGCGATAATTACAATTTCTAGACAAGTAGCGGCTCTCGGTGATGAAATTTCTACAGCACTTGCTGAAGAACTTGGATATGAATTTGTGAATCGTAAAATTCTGGAGAGCCGTATAGTAGAATTGGGCTTTCCAGCAGATAAATTGAGCAAATATGATGAGCGAAAGCCAAAGTTCTTTGCTTCTCTTGCAAAAGACCGCGACGAATATCTCGATTATTTGCAGACAGCAATTCTTGAATACGCTTCTAAAAACAACTGCATTCTGATTGGCCGAGGTGCGTTTGCAATCCTTGAAAACATTCCTAACGTGCTTGCAGTTCGTTTTGTAGCAGGCGATGACGTTCGAAAAGAGCGCCTTATGAAGGAATTTGACTGGAGTGAAAAACAGGCTCTTCAGCGAATCAATGAAAGTGATACGAACCGTATAGGTTTCCACAAGAGTTTTTTCAACCTCGATATCTGCAATCCGGCTAATTATCACATGGTATTGAACACAGGAATTTTTAACGAACAGACCGCCGTTTCAATGCTTAAATCCCTCGTCAGCATTTTTGCGACAAAGGAAAATGAGGTTCATGGAAACAAAATGATCAATGATATGTTGATTTGCCAGCGCCTCATCAATCAATTAATTTTTGAACATAATCTTTCTATCAACTTTTTGCACGCCAAAATGGTTGAAGGCGTAATCGAGCTCCACGGAGTTGCTGATTCATCAGCGTTGTCTGAGCGGGCCGTACATATTGCCTCTTCAATCTTGCCTGATTATAAAATCAAGTCGTGCATAAGCGTAGTTCAGGATTTTAAAGCTTATAATTAAAATTAAAAGTGAGAAAAAAATGAAAAAAATGCATGCAGCTGATGCTTTCACATTGGTGAGGATAATTGCATCCCCGTTGTTTATTTTGATTTATTTTTTGCCAAGTATTTTTGGCGATAAGGAACCTTCTTCTATAACGAACATCATTTCGGTTTGCATAATCGTTCCGTTGATTTTGTTCGCTGAGTTCACTGACTATCTTGATGGCCATTACGCACGCAAGCACAATGTTGTCAGCGATTTCGGAAAGCTTTTCGATCCATTTGCTGATGTAATTTTGCATCTTACGACATTTTTCTGCTATACGATGACAGGATACATTTCGCCTTTTATCGTTCTGCTTTTTGTCTATCGTGAATTCGGTCAGCTTTTCCTTCGAATGATTGCCGCCAAAAAAGGCGTTGCAATTGCTGCCAGAAAAGGCGGAAAGTTCAAGACTGTTCTGTATATCGTAGCCGGTTTCTATTCACTTTTCCTGGAATGTTGCCTGCGATTAGGCTTTACGTTGCCGTCATATAACATCTGGTTTTATGTCGGATATGGTCTTTACATTGCCGGATTGATTGCATCTTATGCTTCTTTCATTGATTATCTGGTTCATTTTATCCCTGTCATCACAAAGGATGATAAATAAAATTTTCAGAAAAAAACTGAAAAAAGTTTAAAAAAATTGCATAATTCAATTGACAAAAAAAATTACGAGTGATATATTCTTAAACGTTCACCGCTAATAACGAGTGAGCGTTCTTGAAAAACTTAGAAAAGATTAACATTTGTTTCGGTTTGTTACGATAATAAATGTAGTTTATATAAAACGGACGTTGATCCACTGTTAGTTCTCTCGCAGGAATGCGAAAAAAAAGACAGAAAATAAACAAGAATCTCTTGACAAAAACGAAAGTGTGTTGTACACTCTTTCTCACCTACCACACGGTAGGATATAAGAAAGGTGCCTGAAAGGGTGTCTTTCAAGGGTTATTTGAAAATAAAAAGGGAAGGGAAAGAAAACGAAAGTGTTCATGCAAATGAACGCAAGTAAGGTTAAAAGCGACAAAAGCCAGCTGATTTAATCAGCAGAACTCAAGGTAGTGAGCAATCATTACCGGTTCCTTTTTAATAGAAAAGGGACGAACTTAACATTGAATCATTAGCCTTTATGGCTTATGAATAAATAATGGAGAGTTTGATCCTGGCTCAGAACGAACGCTGGCGGCGCGTCTTAAGCATGCAAGTCGAACGGCAAGATGGAGCTTGCTCCATCCTAGAGTGGCGGACTGGTGA
>JAILRX010000011.1 GCA_024697985.1 Treponemataceae bacterium
GCAGGAAGACGTCGAAGTTCCGAACCACCTCAAGGATGCAAGCCGGGATACAGAAGGTTTCGGTCACGGGGCGGGCTATCTTTATCCGCATGCATATCGCGACCACTGGGTTGCTCAGCAATATCTGCCAGACGCCCTTACAGGCCGCGTTTTCTACACGCCGACCGACCAGGGGTATGAAGCAACCATTCGCGATGACGTTCTTTCAAGGCGCGAACTCCAGATTGCATCAATCCTCGAAGAATGGAATCAGAATGCGGCACAGAGAAGCGCCACGGCAAAATCGTGCGCCGAACCGCCGGACGCAGACAAAGCCGGCGCAACAAACAGCGGCGCAACTGGCGCAACTGGCGGCGGTCAGAAAAACCAGATCGTAAACCCGATCGACAAAATGTGGCACGCGTCGCGAATCCACCACGGGGACGAAAAAACAGGCGAAAACCTCACGTTCAGTCCGGGCGGTGAAAAGCGCAACGAATGGCAGCGCCGCCTCGACGTAGGCCGGGCAGAAGCGCTCCTCGACATAAGAAACACGGCAATTTCATTAGCCTCAATAAAACGGCACACGAGAAGCCTCGTTGTCGGTGCTGACGACGGACTTTTCCTTTGGGAACTTTGGCGGCGCGAAGCAGAAGGCTTTACGGGCGGAATCTGCAGGAGCGAAAAAGGAAAACAGATTCTTGAACAATACGCAAATACTCTCGACATGATTGACCGCCCGAAACTTGCACTGAGCCTTGATGAATTTGAAGACATCGACTTTGACTATATTTTCTTTAAGGATGAACTGAATTCCAAAAATTCCTTCGAACCTTTTGCAGAATGCCTGAAAGAACTCAAGCAGCGTTTTCCTTCAGCAAAATTCGTGCTTTCACAGAAAATCCCGTCGAAGACTCAGCATCTTGCTGCCCTTTTAAGACAGGCTTATCCGCAGAAAAACGAACTCATCGATAAAATCGAAAAGGCGGAAACTGAGTTTTTTACGTCTCAGGAAGAATTCAATTGGGACGAAAGCGACATTGCATCGCTGCTGAAAACGGCCACACAAAACGAGGCTGGTGACGATAAAACCAACAACGACGAGAGCGCGCACGACGAGACCCAAAACACCGCCACACACGAAAAAATCATCAGCGAAAAACGACGCATCAACGCCGACGACGTACAGCGCTGGCTTTCTCCATCTTCACGATACGGTGCCTTCCTTGCAGAACGACTTTCAGAAACTGAAATCGAAGAATTTGCACATCTTCTCACAGAATCCAGCAAAAATCGCACCTGGAACTGGGAAAGTGTTTACTGCTTTGCCTTTATTTCATTCTAATTAGAAATTTCTCTTTCATATAATAAAAAACTGCTGTAAAATTAAATCAACATTTCAAATAGATGAGGTACAAAAATGAACTTTATTTTCTTAGGACCGCCAGGGGCCGGAAAAGGAACATTGGCAAAAGAAGCTGCCAAGTTTTACAACATTCCGCACATTTCTACCGGAGATATTTTTAGAGAAAATATCAAGAATCAGACAGAGCTCGGAAAAAAAGCAAAGGCTATCATTGACGCAGGCGGATTGGTTAGCGACGAAATTACAATCGACCTTGTTAAGGACCGACTTTCAAAAGATGATACCAAAAACGGATATATTTTGGATGGATTTCCACGAACAATTCCACAGGCAGAAGCTTTGGAAAAATTCGCCAAAATTGATGCAGCCGTAAACTTCGACATCGAAGACGAAGCTGTTGTAGACAGACTTGGCGGACGAGTTTGCTGCAAGGACTGCGGACAGATGTTCCATGTAAAGACAATGCCACCAAAAGTTGCAGGAAAATGTGACAAATGCGGCGGAGAACTTTACACACGTGATGACGACAAACCTGAATCAATTCAGAACCGTCTTGTAGTTTACAGAAATTCTACAGCACCTCTCATCGATTTCTATCGAAACAAGAACCTTCTTGTCGATATCGATGCAAAACCAGCTCCAGAAAAAGTTCTGGAAATCTTCAAGCAGAAATTTGCCAAATAAATTTTTGTTTCAAGCATAAAAAAAGCGGACTCAATCGAGCCCGCTTTTTTTTATTTTTTCAAGATTATTTCTTTCAGCATCTTTAAGTTTTCAATTTCAACTTCGAGCTGCCTGTCAGGGCAAGTTTCGTAGATTTTCTCGAGCGCTGAAATCTGTCTGTTTATTTCGGCCAGAGCCTGATTTTCCATATTAAAGTCCATCAGTTTTTCAACATAGAAGAAAAGGTTTGCAGACTGCTTGATAGTTGCATTTTTAGAAACGATTTCATTCTTGCTGTTTTCGATTTCTTCAGGATTTTCTGAATACTGTACTGTAAGCGGATAAGTCTTGTAGAAAACCTTTCCTTCAAGTTCGTATTTTACAGAACAGTTTGCATAGCAGAATCCTTCCTCAGCAGAATAGGCTTCCGGATTTCTCAAGGAAATCAATGAAGGAATTGCGACCTGTTCCAAAAGCACGTGCGATTCATTTACGCCAAGATTTCCAAGCTTGAAAAGTTTTGGCATGTGATGCACGTCAAATGGATAGACGATTCTGACTTCAAGATTTTCAACCTGAACATGGCTTACTTTTTCAAAATCAGCGGCGATTCTTGAAGTAAGCGACTGGTATGTGTTTTCATAGTAGATTGAAACATCGAGTTTTTCGGCCCTGTCTCCGATTCGTTTCCAGTCTGATGGAACGCCGTATCCAAGGTAAGCAAAATCGATGTTGCTGTATGTGAAAGGGAGCTGGAAAAAGCAGTTTTCAACGATTTCATTCTTGAACATATCCTGTTCTGAAACACAGAGAACTTTCCAAGGAAGAGTAGCATCGTCAGAAGAGATCTTGGCGATTGTTTCGAGGCTTGCTGCCATATCAGTTGATTTTTCTGAAAGTGCAAGTTCGTCCAAAACTTTTTCGAGTTCCTCAGCTGTTGTTACTGAAGCAAGTTTTTCAGTTTCAGCAATGTAAAAATAAAGTGCTGATGAAGTGCCTTTTGATGCGAGAATGGAACCGACCGAATCACTGAAAACTGCGCGGCCTTTTTCTGTTGCGATAAAAGCCGGATTTGAAACAAAGATTACATAGTTTACATCACGACCAGGAAAGAATTCTGATGAATTGGCCTTGATGGCAATCTGGATGTTATTTTCATCACCATTCTGATAGGCAAAAGCTTTTTCCTGCTGAACAAAAACGGAAACAGCCTCATCCTTTCGGTTCTTGTAAGGAAATGCAAAATCATCAAGATAGCAGTCAGAACCGTTTTTAACTTCAACCGGTAAACTTCCATTCTTCAATGAATACTGAATTGCGCCGCGACCTGAGTTTTTAATCTGAATTGCGAACGCAGAAATTGCAATGGAAAGTACCATCATCACTGAAAGAAACTTTTTCATACTACAAACCTCTACATAATAAGAAAATGATAAGTAAATTATATTGTGATTTACGCATATTTAGCAATTATTTTTTTGCAGTCACAAAAAAAATATGATAAAATCTTATCCATTATGAGTGAGAATTTAAGCGAAGAAGAAATTATCGAATGGAAAAATTACAAAAGACATATAAACATATGGAAAATCGCAAGATTTTTGGCACCTGTATACCTCAAGGCAAAACTAGGATATACATACGATGTTGCACCTAAAACCTTTAAGCCACCTTATATAGTACTGTCTAATCATAACTCAAATTTTGATGCTGTAGGACTGGGGCTCAGTTTTCCACGGCACATGTATTTTATCGCAAGCGAACAGGTTTACCGTTCAGGCTTCAAATCAAAGCTTTTAAAGTGGGCATTTGAGCCGATTGCAAAAATCAAGGGATCAACTGACTTCCTTGCCGTAGCAAAGGCTTTAAGAAAAATCCGAAAGGGTCAGAATGTCTGTCTTTTTCCGGAAGCAAACCGAAGCTTTAACGGAAAAACCTTTCCAATCCAGGAAGCAACCGGAAAACTCGTAAAAGTAGCCGGTGGAGGTCTTGTAACCTACCGGTTTGAAGGTGAATATCTTTCTACGCCACGATGGGGAACCGGCGGCGTTCGAAAAGGAAAGGTTCACGGAAGAATCGTGCACTACTACACCGCTGAACAGCTCAAGGAAATGAGCGTGGCAGAAGTAACAAAGATCATCCAGGAAGACCTTTACGAAGATGCATATGCACGTCAGGCTCAGAATCCTATCAAGTACAAGGGTAAAAACCGAGCAGAAGGCATGGAATGTGCAGTCTGTGTCTGCCCTGAATGCAAAAAGATTGATGTCATCGGAACGCACAAGAATTCTGTTTTCTGCAAGAACTGCGGAGTTTCAACAGAATACGACGAATACGGATATTTCGGCGATGATTTCAAATTCAAGACCATCACCGAGTGGGATGAATGGCAGACAGAATTCTACAAAGATTATATTGCAAACTTTACTGATGAAACTCAACCGCTGTTTTTTGATGACAATGTAAAGCTTTCCGTAATCGGAAACGACCATCTCGAAACCAAAATCGGAACGGGCTGCTTCAAGTTTTACAAGGACAGAATAGAATTCAACAACACGAAGATTCTTCTCAAAGACATCACCGCTGTTTCAGTTTTTGGGAAATGCGTGCTCTGCTTCAGTGATGCAAAAGGCCTTCACTACGAGCTCCGTCCTGAACACTTGACCGAAATCAAGAATTTTAGAAAATACACCTCAGCTCTTGAAATTTTAACTGGAGTTATAGGTTAAATGATAATCGAGCGGGCAAAAAATACGGACCTGAAAGGCATAAACGACCTGCTCTTTCAGGTTCTGGAAGTACATCACAAGGGACGACCTGATCTTTTCAAGGGAAACTGCAAGAAGTACACTGATGAGCAGCTTTTAACAATCATCAATGATGATAATACGCCCATTTTTGTTGCCTTTGAGGATGAAAAAAGAACTATTCTGGGTTATGCCTTCTGTATTTTTGAAACACACGAAAAAAGCAATATCCTCACTGACATCAAGACTCTTTACATCGATGATTTATGCGTGGATGAAAACGAGCGCGGAAAGCACGTCGGAAAACAGCTTTACGAATACGTACTTGATTTTGCAAAGAAAAGCGGTTGCTACAACGTTACGCTCAACGTATGGTCCTGCAACCCGAGCGCACAGAAATTCTACGAAAAGATGGGACTTGAACCATACAAAATAGGAATGGAAAAAATTCTGTAAAAGGCCTTGTTATAAAAGAACAATAGAAAGAAAACTAAAATCGTGCTAAACTATCTGCATGGAAAAAAAACTTTCACAAATCATCAAGAACATTCAAATCCTTTCAATAAAAAATGCTGAGAACGATCCTGTCGTTTCCTCTCTCGTATATGATTCACGTGCCGTAAAAGAAGGCTCTCTTTTCTTTGCCTGGCCTGGCACCCACATTCACGGCAACACCTACATTGCAGGCGCAATCGAAAAAGGCGCTGTTGCCGTAGTCTATCAAGACGATCTTCCAAAAGAAGCTGTTGATGCTTTTGAAAAGGCCAATTCAAACGGAAAGAGCGTTGCCGCAATTCAGGTTGAATCGAGCCGTTTTGTCATGGCACCAATCGCTTCAGCTTTTTACGACAATCCATCATCAAAACTCGGAATCATCGGTGTTACCGGAACTGAAGGAAAAAGTTCTACGGTATCCTTTATATGGCAGCTTTTGCGTCTTGCAGGTAAAAAAGCAGGATTTTTCAGCACTGTAGAATATTCACTTGGTGGAGAAGCTTTAGCAAATCCAGAACATCAGACTACCCCGGAAGCCACTGTCGTACAGGAAAAGCTTTATCAGATGGTACAGAACGGATGCGAGTATGCAGTCGTAGAATCAAGTTCGCACGGACTTTCTGAAAAACTAAACAGGCTCGGAAACGTCCTTTTCGACGTCGTTGCCATGATGAACGTAACTCATGAACATCTGGAATTCCACGGAACCTGGGAACAGTACAGATTTGACAAGGCAAATCTTTTCCGTGCGGTTGAAAAGCATGATCACTTAAAGACCATCAACGGAACAGAAATTTCAGTTCCAAGTTTTGGCATCGTAAATCTG
>JAILRX010000060.1 GCA_024697985.1 Treponemataceae bacterium
CTCAGAGCAGGAAGCAAGAAAAAGGCATTCAAAATCATCAATTCACTTAAAATTGCGACAATTGCCTCTAACATCGGAGATATACGAACTCTGGTAATTTATCCAGCAACGACGCTCTATCTTCATAACACAAAGGAAGAAATGAACGAAGCTGGTGTTTTTGATGACAGTATCAGAGTGAGCGTAGGAATCGAAGATATAGAGGACTTGATTGAAGATTTTAAGCAAGCTATCGAACTTGCGGCAAATACGGAAAACGAAAATTAAGAACAGGAGAAGATATGGCAACAATTGACTACGGAGCATTGAAAAAGGGCGGTTTTATGCGCCAGAAACAGAAGGGAAAATTTTCACTTCGACTTGGAGTTGTAGGCGGAAATCTTGACGCAACTGGGCTTGCAACTGTAGCTGAAGTCGCAAAAAAATACGGACATGGCTACGTTCACATGACAAGCCGACAGGGAATTGAAATTCCGTTCATAGACTTTGAGGATATCGAAGAAGTTAAGGCTGAACTTGCAAAAGGCGGCGTCAGACCTGGTGTTTGCGGCCCACGAGTCAGAACCGTAACGGCGTGTCAGGGAAGCGAAATCTGTCCGAGTGGTTGTATCGACTCCTATGCAATCGCGCAGGAATTGGACAAACGATATTTTGGACGCGAACTTCCCCACAAATTCAAATTCGGAGTTACCGGTTGCCAAAACAACTGCCTTAAAGCTGAAGAAAATGATGTCGGCATAAAAGGCGGAATGACAGTCAAAATTGAAAACGACGAGTGCATAAAATGCGGCGTATGTGAAAAAGCCTGTCGCGAGAACGCAATCAAATTCAGCGAAGAAAACGGCGTTTCACTTGAAAACGACAAATGCACCTATTGCGGTCGCTGCGTAAAAGCGTGTCCGACAGGAGCATGGAAAGGCGAAAGTGGCTACATCGTAAGTTTTGGAGGACTTTTCGGAAATAAGATTTACAAAGGCGAAAGTCTCTTACCGATTATCAGCGACAAGGACACTTTATTCCGAGTAACGGATGCGGCGATAAACTGGTTTGGCAAAAACGCAAATCCAAGCGAACGCTTCAGAAATACATTGCAGCGAGTCGGAGAAGAGAGCTTTAGAGCAGAAATCCAAAAAGCCTACGAAGGCAAATAAAAGGTAAAGAACTGGAGAATAAAATGGCAGATAACGAAAAAGAAATCGGTGGCATAAAATACGACGAATTTGTAGACATCACCGACAAAGTTTGTCCGCTGACTTTTGTAAAGGCAAAAGTTTCGCTTGATGAGCTTGATGTGGGACAGATTCTGGCAGTCAGAATGAACGAAGGAGAGCCTGTTCAAAATGTTCCTCGTAGCATGAAAGACGACGGACAGATGGTTTTGAAATTGGCAAATAACGGTGACGGCACTTACACGATGCTCGTCAGAAAAGATAGTGAATAAAACAGGAGAATAAAAATGACAATTACAGTTTCAGGAAACAAAAAAGAATTTGAAGACGGTTTGACACTTCCACGACTTATCGAACTTGAAAACGTGGAAACTCCTCAGTATGTTACAGTTTCGATAAACGAAGAATTTATCGCAAAAGACGCAGAAGAAAGCGTTGTCCTTAAAGACGGCGATGTAGTTGAATTTTTATATTTCATGGGCGGGGGTCAGTATGACAGATGAGCAGATTGAGCGATATTCTCGCCATATTATATTGAAAGAAGTCGGCGTAAAGGGACAGAAAAAACTTCTTAACGGAAAAGTTTTGATTATCGGGGCAGGCGGACTTGGTGCACCTTGTGCGATGTATCTTGCAGCGGCAGGTGTCGGAACTATCGGAATCGTTGATGCAGACGATGTAGATCTTTCCAACTTGCAAAGACAGATTATCCACGCAACCGCAGATGTTGGAAAACCAAAAGTTCAGTCGGCAAAAGAAACGATGAACGCGATGAACCCAGATGTAAAGGTCATCACCTACAAAATGTTCGTGAACTCGACAAATATCCGAGAACTTATCCGCGAGTACGATTTCGTTATTGACGGAACTGATAACTTTCCTGCAAAGTTTTTGATAAATGATGCATGCGTCATGGAAAACAAGCCTTTCAGCCATGCAGGAATCATTCGTTTTAAGGGACAGCTTATGACATGGATTCCGGGCAAAAATGTTCCATGCTACAGATGCGTTTTCAAGAATCCGCCACCAAAGGACGCGGTTCCGACATGCAAACAAGCAGGAGTTATCGGTGCGATGGGCGGTGTTATCGGAAGTCTTCAGGCTATGGAAGCGATTAAGTTTCTTATCGGTCAGGGCGAAAACCTTACTGGAAAACTTTTGACCTATGATGCGCTCAAAAACGAATTCCACACAATAAAACTTCCGCCTTACAACGGAAAATGTCCGGTTTGTGGCGAGCATCCGACCATCACAGAATTGATTGACTACGAGCAGGCTGTTTGCGACCTTAAGGCTGCAAAAGAACAGAAAGCAAAATTGCAAGAGGCGGCAAAAGAATGATTACGCTCAAAAAAAGCGATTACGAAAAAATCCTTTCTCACGCCCGAACAAATTTACCCGAAGAAGCATGCGGACTGATTGCAGGAACTATCGAAGAGAACGGGGAAATTCGACACATCGAACAGGTGTATCTTTTGGAAAACACAGATCATTCCAACGAGCACTTCAATATCAGTCCAAAAGACCAGCTGGATGCGATAAAAAATATGAGATCGAAGAATTTAAAGCCGCTTGGAAACTGGCATTCGCATCCGGAAAGCCCATCTCGCCCAAGTGAAGAAGATAAGAGGCTGTTTTTCGATTCAACGGCACGATATTTAATTTTGTCGCTGCAGGATAACGAAAATCCTGTGTTAAATGCATTCATCGTGAAAAATCACACGGAAGTTTCAAAAGACGAACTTGTAATTATTTAGAAAACATATCTGGAGGCAATAATGCTAAAAATTTCTACACGAAGCCAGTACGCACTTCTCATAATGACAGATTTGGCACAGTCAGATCCTGGAAAATACATTCCTCTCAAAAACTTATCGCAAAAGCACAATCTTTCGGTGAAATATCTTGAGCAGATTCTAATTCAACTTGGAAAAGCAGGGCTTGTTTCAGGCCTTAGGGGAAACAACGGCGGCTATAAAATCACGAAAAGTCCGGAAGAATACTCAGCGGGAGAAATCATCCGCACTATGGAGGGAAATCTTTCCCCTTGTGACAACATTGATGAAAATTTCAGCGATGCTGGTAACATTCAGTTTTGGGATGGCTTTGCAAAATCCATAAACGACTATGTGGATTCAATTAGCCTTGATATGATTGTTCAAAAAAATCAGGATGAAGAAGGATTGGACTATTGTATTTAACAGTTGATTATTTTCTTGCCCACGGAAAACTCAGAACTTCAATTGAAGATATGCTTTTAAAGCAGGAAAAAACAAGTTCAAAGGAAATTCTTGAAGTTACAAGCCTTTTTATGACGAAGGGAAAAGAATTCCGGATGGCAAAAAAAATAATACAGAAATACAAAAACTCTTTTGAAAAAATCGTCATCGGAAAGCCACTTCTTTGCAACAGTGAAAATCGAGAAAAACTTGCAAATATTCTTTTTTCCGAATTTAAGGAATTAACAAAAGACAGCTTTCTAATTTTTGTAGGACACGGAAGGAAATTCACGCTGAATCTTAAATATTTAAAATTTGAAAGGAAGCTTCAAAAAGTTTTCGGTACAAAAAAAGTCAAAATCATACTTTTGAAAGGATTTTCCAAAAGAGATTTTGAGCAGTTTAAAGGTGAAACGCTTCATATCGTGCCACTTATGATAAATTGTGGCAATCATGTGAAAAACGACATTTTTGGAAAGAATGGAATCGTGCAAGTTTTAGAAGAAAAAACGCAATGCAAAATCGAAAAGCACTTCACTTCCCTACTTGCACTGGAAAGTTTTAAAAAGGAATTTTTATATGAAAAAAATTAAATTTACTTTATGCATATCTTGCATTCTCTTTTTCGCATTGATTTCACTTTCAGCAAAAGAAAATACCAATTCTCCAAAATCAGTCGTTGCCCTTTCCAAATCTACCGCGCAAATGTGGGTTTTAGCAGGAGGAAAACTTACAGGAACGACACAAGATGCTCTCGAATTAGATAAAAATGCAATGAATATCGGATCACTTACGACAGTGAATCTTGAATCTATAATTCTTCTAAAACCTGATTTGGTAATTTTGACGCAAGATATTCCTCTCCATAAAAAACTCAGTATCAATCTTAGAGAACTAAAAATAAAAACTTACATCGTCGATGTCAAAAATTTTAGCGACTACGAAAATGTAATGAAAGACTTTACAAATTTGACAGGCCGAGAAGATTTATACAAAAAAAATGTCGTGCAAGTAAAAAACGAAATTAATTCAATAATCGCAAAAGCAAATGCAGAAAAAATCACGGCAAAAAGCGGCACTTCACCAACCTATCTTCTTTTGAGGATAAGTGCAACAAAAAACAAGGTCTTAAAAAATCATTTTGCAAACGAAATTTTTCAAAATCTGGAACTAGTTTCGTGCATCGACTTAAATTCCGCCCTAGATGAAATTGGAATTGAAGCGATCGTCTCTTTGAATCCAGACTATATTTTTATAATCCCGCAGGGCAATGAAAAAAAGGCCATGGAAAGTTTTTATCATTCATACAGCAAAAATCCAGTCTGGCAAAATTTGAAGGCAACAAAGCTAAATCAGGTTGAAGTGCTTCCAAAAGACCTTTTCAACTTCAAGCCGAACGAAAAATGGGCAGAAGCCTACAGGTATATTAATGAAATTATCGAAAAATAGTTTTTGGCTTTTATTTGTAATCTCAATTTTTCTTCTTTTTGTACTTTCATTTCTTTCGATTTTTTTGGAAACCTCATCGCTTTCGTTCAAAGAAGCAATTTCACTTTCAAGCGAAATCGCAAAAATCGTGATTCTTCAAGTTCGCCTGCCAAGAACTCTTTCGATTATAGTGTGTGCAATTGCCTTTTCGATTTCAGGTCTTTTGCTCCAGACTTCGCTGAACAATGTGCTTGCAAGTCCAGGTATCATCGGAATAAATTCAGGCTCGGCACTTTTCGTGTTGATTATCAGTCTCTGCTTTCCCTACTCGGCTCTGGCAAAATCCTGTGGAGCCCTATTAGGCTCTTTTTTGGCAATATCACTCGTTTATTTTATCAGCATAAAAGGAGGTGTTTCAAAAACCACACTCATTCTTTCAGGAGTTGCAGTTTCATCATTTTTGACTGCGGGAAGCGACATCATCATAACGCTTCATCCGGAAATCATTGCAGATAAAGTGGCGTTCAGTTTGGGTGGTTTTCAGAATGTCAGTTTTTCATCACTTGAAATCGCAAGTCCGATTGTCGTGCTATGCATCGTCTGTTCCTTCGTTTTGGCAAAAGGAATGGATTTATTCGAACTTGGTGATGAAGTAGCGTTCGGCCTGGGTCTGAATGTAAAACTCTACAGAATTTTATCGATCTTTGTTGCATCTTTTTTAGCTGCTAGCGCTGTCAGCATTTGCGGGCTTTTGAGCTTTATGGGCCTGATAATCCCGAACCTCGTCCGTATTTTTCTGAAAGGCTCAAAAACACCGCTCTGGAAAAAAATGCTTTTTTGTATGACATTCGGCGCAGACTTTTTGCTTTTATGCGACATTCTTTCGCGTGTTATTTTCTTTCCGTACGAACTTCCGGTAGGGCTTTTCCTAAGCACTTTGGGCTCGCCGTTTTTCATATGGATGATAGCTACGAAGAAAAAGCAGCTTTCTGTGTAAAAAATCTAGCGAGCGAAAATCATTCGCCGCAGGAGTTTATATGATAGAAATGAAAAATATCGTTTCAGGACACAAAGATTATCTTCAAATTGAAAATTTATCCTTTGCGGATGGTCAAATCACAGCTCTCGCAGGACAAAATGGAAGCGGAAAATCGACTCTTTTGAAAACGATTCTGGGGCTGATAAAATCAAAAGGAGAAATCACTCTGGATGGAGAACAACTTTCTTCCCTTTCGCACAAAGAGCGGGCAAAAAAAATCGCCTACTTTCCGCAGGTTTTACGAACGACAACCATGGATGTTAGAACACTCGTAAGTCATGGCAGATTTTCACACATCGGTTTTTCGTCGCATCTGAGCAAAATCGATGAAGAATTGATTGAAAACGCAATTGAAATCGCTGATTTACAGAATTTATGCGAGAAAAATCTGTCTGAACTTTCTGGTGGAGAGCGGCAACGAGCTTATCTTGCAATGATTATCGCCCAGAACTCAAAAATGATTTTGCTAGACGAGCCAATGACCTATATGGATGTGAACCATCAGATAAAAATGCAAGAAATTTTGCTCAAACTGAAAAAGGAAGGTCGCGGAATTGTGCTTGCAAGCCACGATTTGCCGCAGGTGTTCAGTTTTTGCGACAGAATCTGCCTTATGAAAGAAGGTCGCATACTTTGTAATGAAGAACCTTCTACCCTGTCAGAAAAAAAAGATTTCATGCGTTCGATTTTGGGCTTTTCAATTGAAAAAAATATGCGCTTAAACAGCGACAAAAAACAAGGAGAATTTTTATATGACTACAACCTTTGCAAATAAAATTTCAAAAAAAATTTTATGCAGTGCGCTTATCACAGCAACAATGATTTTGGGTGCAAATATCGTGTT
>JAILRX010000089.1 GCA_024697985.1 Treponemataceae bacterium
CGCATCGGGGCAAGTCCGCCGTCCGTTCGATATCCACGTTTGTGCAGCGGTTCTCCGCTCAAATCCAAAAGGACAGAAACCTGATTCTGGTCGATATGGATTCGCACATCAGATTTTTCGCCGCTTTCCGGCATGATGGACATGTGCCATACATCCTGCAGTTTTGAATAAATTGATTTTAAGGTCATGGTCTGAACCGCATGTTCAGAACTGAGCTTGCTTTTATAAGTTCTTACCTTATCAACTACGACCCTGGAATCTTTTTTCAAAAAATCCTGCCAGGCGATTGAATTTACGCCGTCGTAAAGCTGATCAAAATCATCAGCATGGAAAGAAGCCATCTGAAGATAAACTCTGTCGGCAGTCCTAAGGCAAAGGTTTGCGCGGAAAAGACCTGCGTCGTCTGCGTCGAAAAAAACACGACCAGGGGCATTTCCTGTTGTTTTGTATCCGAGAAATTTGATTTCGTTTGCCAGAACTTTTTCTGCTCCAATGGCACACAATGCAACTAAATGATTCATGTTGACAAAATAACATTTTTTTTAAGTTTTGTCATTATGACATTGTGTTAATTTTTGTTAATTAAGAAAAATTTCTTTTTACGTTTCAGACACCCCCTGCAATTGTGGAATCTAAACATGTATGCTATAATTTTTTTTGGAGATTAAAAAAATGCCAGTTACAGATTACTTGGAACGCAATAAAAAATTGTATGGAAATGAAGTTGCTCTTATCGAATTGAACCCAGAGCAAAAAGAAAACCGAAGAATCACTTGGAAAGAATATTCGCTCATCCAGCCGACACCTGAACAGCCTTACCGCCGTGAAATCACTTGGAGTGTTTTTGACGAAAAGGCCAACCGAATGGCAAACATGCTTTTGAGCCGCGGAATCAAAAAAGGCGACAAAGTTGCCATCCTGATGATGAACTGCCTCGAATGGCTTCCAATCTATTTCGGTATTTTGAAAACCGGTGCGATTGCCGTTCCATTCAACTTCAGATATACATCTGATGAAATCCAATACTGCGCAGACCTTGCAGACGTCGACATCCTGCTTTTCGGACCTGAATTCATCGGCCGAATCGAAGCAATCGCAGACAAGCTCGGACAGAACCGGCTCCTCATCTACGTCGGCGAAAACTGCCCTACTTTTGCTGAAAGCTACCGCGAACTCGTAGCAGACTGCTCAAGTGAAGCTCCTCTCATCAGAATTGAAGATGATGATTACGCTGCAATCTATTTTTCATCCGGAACAACCGGATTTCCAAAAGCAATCCTTCACAAGCACAGAAGCCTCATGCATGCGGCCAAGGTTGAGCAGACACACCACTCGACCGGCCGAAACGACTGCTTTTTGTGCATTCCGCCACTTTACCACACAGGCGCAAAGATGCACTGGATGGGAAGCCTTTTGGCAGGAAGCCGTGCCGTTTTGCTTAGAGGAACAAAGCCTGAATATATTTTCGATGCAGTTTCACGCGAAAAATGTACTATCGTATGGCTGCTCGTTCCGTGGGCTCAGGACATCCTGAACGCACTCGACTCAGGCGAACTTAAAATTTCAGACTACAATCTTTCGCAGTGGCGGCTCATGCACATCGGTGCTCAGCCTGTACCACCAAGCCTCATCAAGCACTGGATGGATTACTTCCCGAACCATCAGTATGACACGAACTACGGACTTTCAGAATCAATCGGTCCTGGATGCGTCCATCTTGGAGTTGAAAACGTTCATAAAGTCGGCGCAATCGGTGTTCCTGGCTATGGATGGGAATGCAAGATCGTTGACGGCGACGGAAAGACGCTCAAACGAGGCGAAGTCGGAGAGCTTTGCGTAAAAGGCCCGGGCGTAATGGAATGCTACTACAACAATCCGGAAGCAACCGAAGAAGTTTTGAAAGACGGATGGCTTTTTACTGGCGACGTTGCACGAGAAGACGAAGACGGATTCATCTTCCTTGTTGACCGCAAAAAGGACGTTATCGTTTCTGGTGGTGAAAACCTCTATCCTGTTGAAATCGAAAACTTCATCCGCAAGTTTGATAAGGTAAGTGATGTTGCCGTAATCGGACTGCCGGACCACAGACAGGGCGAAATCGCAGGAGCCGTCATCCAGATAAAAGACGGCATGGAATGCACCGAAGACGAAATCAACGAGTTCTGTCTCGATCTGCCTCGATACAAGAGACCTCGCAAGATCATTTTCGCAAAAGTTCCTCGAAACGCTACGGGAAAAATCGAAAAGCCTCTGCTTAGAAAAATGTACAGTAAAGAGCACCTGGT
>JAILRX010000113.1 GCA_024697985.1 Treponemataceae bacterium
TCTTGGAGACTCCTCTACGACAGGCGTAAATATTTCAGGACTTGATTCCTACACAACCTATTATTTTTGGGTTTACGCAAAATCCATCGGTGGAAAAGGAAAGCCGTCTTCTGCCATAAGCGCCCAGACCGTAATCGGATGCCCGGAAAGCCTGACTGCAACAAAATATTCTGACACTCAAATCTGTCTTACCTGGAGCGCCGTTGAAACCTGCGACAGTTATGTCCTTTACAGAAACGCAAGCGGCGTACTCGACGATGCCGAAAAGATCGCAGAAATCTCAGTCGGATCTACGACCTATTATGACAACTCACCTGAAGAAAACCTAAATTACTATTGGATTCGATGCAAAAAAGATTCTGCCACAAGTTCCGATTCAGCCTTTGCCTATTGCAGGCTTACTGCCATCAGCTATGGATACGGACTTTCGGCAAAATTAAGCAACACAAGCAACGCTTCGGCCTTCAACTTTTATACTAACATGAGTATGACGCCGAACGGAAACAACGTTTACTTTTTGAGCACGAATCCGTCGTCGACTTCTTCATCCGTTTACTCAGGAAACGCCATATCAAATTCCGTACGGCTCCAGATTTTTGACAACGATTATCCTGTGTTAAAGGCGGGTTCTTCTTCAAGAAACACAGTCGTCTGCTCGAACCAAGGTTTTACAGCAGAAGACAAACTTTTAAGCGAATTTGAGTTCAACGACAACTCCGTAAAACGAACCGACAAAACTGCGGCCGTAAAATTCAACTCCGAAGCTCACGATTTCAAGACACCAAGCAGCCGAAACCTGTTACGCTCCTCATCAGCAGAAAGCCGCTCATATTCAGTTGGCGACACAAAAAGCTTTTACATTGATGATGCAGACGGAAACTTTTCATCTGTCAGCGCAAGCCTTAAAGCCGAAAGTACCAACTGCTACGTCTGGGTTGTAAGCGACATCTACGACAACACATCAAGCTCTGTATCGGACAACAAAATTACGACAAGCCAGCTAGAAGCTTTAGCAACAAAATTTGAACTGATTTACGGCCCTGAAACTGCGGTTTTCGGCAAAGCCTACAAGGACATGGACAGCCAGATTTCAGGCTACGTTCCCAAATCCGAAAAAATCAGCATTTTGGTATTCGACATTGACGGTGACTACACGGCATTACAGAGTTCTGGAACCTTGGGTTACTTCTGGGGAAAAGACATGTATTACGATTCAGCAGTCCAGTCAAGCGGAGTCCGCTCGAACGAATGTGAAATTTTCTATATTGATTCGCACTTTTTGGACCGCTACCAGGAGTTCGTCTACTCCACTCTCGCTCACGAATTCCAGCACATGCTTCACTTCGTGCACAAAAATATGGAACAAAGCCTTACATCCTCAACCTGGTTCAACGAAATGCTTTCGATGGTCTGCGAAGACCTGCTTCAGGAAACGCTCGGCACCACAGACGAATACAGTCCTAAATCGCGCCTGACCTATTTTAACCTGAGCTACGCATATCTTGGTCTTACAGAATGGAATGAAAACTATACGGCCTATTCTTACTCAAATGCCTATGCGTTCGGAGCCTGGCTCATCCGTAACTACGGCGGCGCGGAGCTCGTCAAGAGAATGGCCTCCAATGCCTACGTCAATTTAACCTGCATCACCGAAGCTATCGAACATGTTACAGGAAGTTCCATCACCGTTGCTGAACTTTTAAGGCAGTTCTCGCGCTCACTCTGCTATCCGGAGTTGACCTATGAAGCCTACCGTTATGCCAGCACAAACGGCCTCAAGCCTTTCTGCAACACAAATTCAACGACTTTGACAGGAACAGACGGAAGCACAACCTACACATACAATCTTTCAAGCATTCTTCTCAGTGATTATACATACGCAGTTGATGGAACTTATTACACAGGTCCATATTACTACAGTACCGGATACAACTATGCTCTTTCTAAATATGGAAACATCGTAATTGATTTGGGAGCGGTAAACAGCGACACGGCACGATACATCTCAGCGTCCCCGGCATACTCGTACTTTGTGATTCAATAGGCCGCCAAAGTAAAATTAGCCCAAGCCTAGAAGTCGGTGCCGTAATACGCTATCAGATAGTCGTTTTGATAGGTGTAACCAGCCTTTCGATAAGCTTTTTTCGCCTTTTCGTTTTTGACCTTTACGAACAGCGCGCACTTTTTGCCCTGCTCTGTAAATTCCTTGGAAAGTTTTGAAACCAGACACTGAGCCATTCCGTGTCCGCGATAGTTTACATCAGTAAACACGCCACCAAACTGCACGTAATTTTTTCCGATGGCGTTCGTTCCGGCCTTTGCGACCAGTTTTCCATCCTGCTTGATTGCGTAAATCACCTGATTTTTAAGATTGATGGAAAGCACCCGCTTGCAGACTTCCATCGAAAAGGCCTTTCCTTCAGGGAGAACTTCCTCGATGTCATACTGTTTTTGGAGCGGGAAAATCCGTTCCTTGTCGTTTTCGGTGCAGCGCACGATTTCAAAATCAAATTTTTGATCCAAAAGTTCATCAGGCAGATTCTGAGGATTGTACAAAAGCAAAAGATACTCACGGTTTTCTGTGATGGTCTTTTCAGGCGCGAATTTTCTTACGACATCCTGCAAAAGCTCAGTTCCAGTTTTTTCACCCATGATGCAGTAAAGGTTTTCACCCTCAAAAAGATAGCGCAAGGTCCAATAAAACCTGCGGTTTCCAAAATATGCTGATGGATTTTTTATGCAGTGCTGAACAAGACCGCCCTTTGAATGCATGATGACGGCAATCAAATTTTTTTTGAGGATAGGTTCGCCTTCATAAACGAGATAATACGAATAGACTTCTTTTTGCCAGGAACCGTCCAAAAGGCGGCTCATCAGTTCAATTGAATTTTCTTCCTGCTCTTCAACAAAGTTGATGGCATCTTCAAGCGTTTTTTCTTTTAACGATTCAAGATAAAACAAATTCATTTTAAGCCTTCATAATAAAACTATTCTGTTAACGGCAAAATCCCGTTTGGTTCAAATTCTCCGTTCAAAGCCGAGAAAACAGCCTTAAACGAGTATGGCGAATAGCTGTAGCACATCAAAATATCACTTTCCCACTTATCTTCCATAAAATAAGTTGGTGCCAGCATAGAAACTATGATTACGCGTTTTCCCATTTTTTTCAACCTTTCTGCCTGTTTTGCGACAGAAACGGCCTGTTCGTTTGCACATCCAATGATGATTGTCGAACAGTTTTTGGAAACCTCGTAAAAGCGGTTCGAAGTCCATTCAGTTTCGTTCGGACCCATGCTGTAGTTGTAATAGAAAGTTTTTGCGTCCGGATATTTTTCCTGTCCTACACGGATGAATTTTTCGTACTGACCTGCCAGCATAATTTTTGAAGAATCAGTTTCTGTGATTTTGATTGAATCACTTTCTTTTTGATAGACCGTAAGGGACTTGCAGGCCTGATTCAAGAAGAACTTTTCACCTTCCCTGTCTGGAACCAGATTCGTCACGTTTTCCACATCAGGATAAATCGGAACGAAATTTTCGCCCTTGAAATAGCGCAGTTTTGAAAGTATGACCCTGTAAGCGGCGCTTTGAACCTTTTCCTTGAATTCTTCGGAGCGTTTCATGTAGGCAAGATTCTGAGTCCAGACGTCCTCGTTAAGCTGTGCTGTCGTCGATGAAATGATGATGTCGTTTCCGGCTTCAATTGCCATTCTAAAAGACTTCATCAGATTGCCGGCATAAATCGTCGCCCCGTACATTTTCATGTCGTCGGTGATGATAAGACCTTTATAATCCATCTGCTTTCGAAGCACATCCTCAAGAAAGTATTTTGAAAAAGTAGCCGGTTCTTTTGAACCTGTGGCCTCAGGAAAACAAAGATGCCCGACCATGATTGCAGGAATCTTTTCTTTGGCAAGATATTTGAAAGGCAAAAGCTCGCGGTTTTCAAGCACCTCTTTTGAAATGCTGATTTCAGGAAGCCTTCCGTGTGAATCGAATCGAGTAGCGCCGTGCCCCGGAAAGTGCTTTGCGGTCGGAATTACGCCTGCTTTAAGCGTGCCGGAAGCAAACGAAGAACCAAGCACGGCCGTATTTTCAGCATCAGAGCCAAATGAACGAGGCCCGATTACCGAAGATTTCAAGTTCGAATAAATATCAACTGTAGGGGCAAAGTTCATGTTGATTCCCATCGCCCTGAGTTCCCTTGCGATATAATAGCCTGAATAATAGGCATCCAGAGGTTCGCCGCTGGCCCCGATCGAAAGGTTGCCCGGAGTATCGCTGGTTTCGCCCTTTACGTGACGAATCCATCCGCCTTCCTGGTCCGTGGCAATATAAAGCGGTATCTTG
>JAILRX010000123.1 GCA_024697985.1 Treponemataceae bacterium
AGTCGGTGGAGTTCACCTTCACGTGTATCGTTGGCAAGCAGTGGAGAACCATAGGTTACGACGTTCAGAACTTCGTAATTGTTCTTTACGTTGTCCTGAGCGGCTGCCTGCTGGGCAATCATTCCTCCAAGTGAGTGGCCGGTAATCAAAAGATTACTGCCCTGTGGAAGTCCGACTGTCAAAGGTCCTGTAGTTCCTCTAGTTCCAATTTTTTCAGCAGATCTTGAATATGCCTCGGCATTTCCTGTAATGATATAGCTGATGTTATCAAGATAGTCACTTCCACCTTCTGTTCCAGACTGAAGGTCTGTCCAAATACCAGTTGACTGGCCGGATACCATTTCAGTTCCAGAAAGCGTTACGACGTAAAGTTCTGTAACTCCTTCGTCATTCCTATCAGTTGCAATATTGAAAGTTTCGGCCTTATCACTTGTCATCATATAAGCTTTTGTGATTGTAACAGGTCCGTAAACGCCTTCGTTATAACCTTCACCAATGAGGTTATAAAGATCATAAGATTTTGCCAGGGTTCTTGTCGTGTTGCTTGCAAACTGTGGCACTGAACTCATGTTTCCGAGCAATGGATCTGTCGTAACTTCACGGCTGTCACCTTCAAAGTTTTCATCAAGGCTTACCCAAAGAGCAGGAACTATACCCTTATCCGACTTTGTAACACCATCAGTGTTGCCAGGATTTCCATTTTCCTTTACGTAATAGAAATTCTGCTTGTCACTGTCCTTTTTAGGAGTTCTAAGAAGGTAGTGAGCATAACCGCCTTGTGTATAGGCTCCGCAGTCAGCAGCATAGTCTGAGCGGTACTTTCGTTTTGCTCCGTCATCACCTGTCTGGTTCGTGCTGAATCCGTAATCAGCAGTCGTAACTTCTTCCAAACTCAACAAGAAAATCTTGTCTTCTGTGTCAGGACAGAAGCGGGTGATCTGTTTTGTCGTAGCCCATTCGCTTCCAAGTGGAATTACACCACTTGTAATGTCGTTCTTGACTGTCGAGCGGATAATCTTGAGTTGAGCTTGAGGAGTAAAGGCTTTCTGCAGGAAGCCGATTCCAGAGTAATCATAAATTGCTGTATTCGAAGCTCCTCTGTGGTATGCAGAAGCATCGATACCGTTAAGGTAAGCGCGAATCGTACTGTGGTCATAAGAGTTAGGATACATCATGGTTCCCTGACCATAAGCATAGAAGTTGTGCCATGAATGGTCCCAGCGATCCTGTTCTGCGCCCATAATATCAAGTGCGTTGTAAGTTTTTGTCTCGCGTCCTGAATAGCGCCTTACATAAGGGTCGTTTGAAGAAACGCTGTTTGTCCAATAGAACGGAACGCCAGAATCAAGACAGTATTCACTGAAAAGAAGGGCTTTATTGTTTTCAGTCTTGAGTGCCCTCCAGACAATCGGTTCAACCTTGAAGTAGTTTGTTCCGTGTGAAGCGTAGTAGTTACCGTCCGTACCGATGTAATAGCCGCACCAAGGAGCTGTTCCGCTTGAAAGGTCTACGTTATCAGCCTTTTTCTGTTGAGGATAGTCACCGAATTTGTAGAAGGTTCCGCTTGAGGTCGGGTTTTTGTCGCCGTCACTCGTGTGGGCTTTTCTTTCATCTCCAGTGATTAATACAGGACTTTCAGTAAACTGATAGCTTGCCTTGTGAACCAGCTGTTCAACTTCAGCTTCCATTCCCTGATAGTTGATGTAAAGGGTCTGGTTTGCACCCGAAAGCGATGCAAAGTTTGTCGTGTATTCTGATGCTGAGATGACTGACTGGTTTCTGTTTTCATCAAAGTGAGTTACAGTAAGTCCTGATGGATCAAAATTTTCTCCTGCGGCATAGTACTGCTTGTTGAGGCTTCCTGTAACTCTGATGGTATCTACATAACCGTTTGTACTTACCCAAAGGGCCGGAACGATACCTTTGTCAGTTTTTGAAGGATCTTCATGTCCGAAGTTACCGTCATCAATGTGTCCCTGTCTGCAATAACGTACCTGATCTTTTTCGTAAAAAACCACTCCGTAATAAGCTGCAACAATCGAACGAATCCAGTAATGTGCTCCTGAACCATCTGAGTATGCACCTTTTTTCCCTGCATAATAGGTTCTGTTTCTCATTCGGACAGGATCTTCTGCATCTCGAGCTCTTTGGTTAAAGCCATAATCTGGGTCTGTAATTTCCCATGCACTTAAAAGGAAAATCTTATCCTGAGTATTGTTACAGCAATGTTTGTTTTCTACCCTGTTACCAAGTTCACCACTGTGGTCCTTGTTTGATTCAACATCATTTTTGACCATAGTTCTGTAAATAAGACCACGGGCATTGTCTGTAAATGCCTTGTTTATAAAACCACTTCCTGAGTAGTTTGGAGCTCCGTAGTTTGCACCATTAAGGCCGTTAAGATAAGCTCGAATCGTACTGTATTCATAGTTTGCTGAATAAATTTTATTGCCATTCACTGTACGTTCATTTTTATTTTCGAACCATTTTATTCCACCATCAATACAGCGTTCTGCAACAAGGAAAGCCTTTCCAATTGTTTCATAGTTATTGGCTCCGGCTTTAGTATTGAGTGCACGCCAGATAATCGGAGAAATTTTACAGTAGTCTGAATCGATTTTTTCATAGTAATTTCCATCAGAACCGATGTAATAACCGTTTGCTGCAGTTCCAGGAGAAAGTCTTATATCTGCGGCCTTGGCATCTTGAGGATAATCACCGAACTTGAAGAATACAGCCGGAATTTCAGATGTACCTTCAAAGGTTTTGTAATCATGATTTGCATTTTCAATTTTAACAGGCTCTTCTGTAAAACTGTAATTAGACCTGTGGATTGGTGTTTCCATATCTCCCGTAAAGCCCCGGAAAGAGAAACTTACGGTCTGGTTACAGCCCATAAGCTGATCAAAGTTTGTTTCGTAGAAACCTTCTGCAACTTCAAAAGAAGAACCGTTGCTTCCGTCGCAGTAAACCGTAATTCCATCGTTGATAAATTCAGTTTCATCAGCTTCATAATATTGTTTTGCAGGAGTTCCTGCTATTCGAAGGTGATATTCAACTTTGTCGTAAAGATTGTAATCAGAGCGTGAAATCAGGGATGCTGAAGATTTTCCAGGTTTTACTATAACGCTTTCTGGAATTTTCGCTACGATTGCGCCGTTTATATCATAAAGATAAAAGATGACGAACTGAACTCTTCCTGTATAAAAAGTTGAAGCAGTATAACTTGCAGTCCTGCTGCCATTGGTCTGGTCGATAGGAATTTCAATTGCTGAAAGAAAATCACATTCATCAGGGTCGGCCAAAGGAATTGAAGCACAGCCGGCCTTTACACTTGCAACAATATCATCCGGCAATTCAATCGTAATCGTTGCATTAGACAGGTAACCTGCTGAAACCGCCATATTGAAAACCAGACGAGTTTCAAGCCCCCTTACAGTTACATTATCCAATCTGCCAGAAAAAGCTTCTACTCCGTTCAGGAAAGCCCTGAGTACAAAAGAATATGTATCAGGAGAAAGCTCCTCGGAATTTGACAGAGATGAATAAGCTACGTTTGAGAAAATCGTAGAACTTGTACCTCTGGAATTTGTTGCGGTAAGCGTATAGGTATAACCAGCAGTACTGAATGAAAAGTTAACAGGAAGAGCAGAACGAGGCTGAACAAGCGATACTCTTACTGACGATTTCTGACCTATTGCTACTGCCATAGAACATGACAAGGTGAAGGCGCAAAGAAGCAGAATAACAGAAGCTAAAATCGAATATTTAATTTTAATTGCATTTTTCATTTTTTACCTCCTATCTTATATAAAGCTCCCAGCTTTAATCCAAGATAGTGAATCGTTTCATCCTTTTCAGGACTGAAAAGATAGATTGGAGTCAATTCAAATTCCAAATTTCCATTCAGAACTTTTTCATGAGAATATCTGAGGCTCAGGGCAAGCTGAATCAGCTGATCTACATAACTTGTCTTTATCGAATCAGAATTATAGTATTCAGGATTTGCCTTAGGAATATAAATCAACATTCCATAATCCAGTTCAGGACTGAAAATCAGACCCGTATTCCATAAAGGAATCCTGAAGAAACAGCCTGCGTCAATTTTAAGGTTCATCATCGAAGCAAGACTTTCACTTTTAATGATGTTTCCGTTTGCCGCAATATGAACGGAAGGACCGATTTCAAAAATATCCAATATGGAAAAACCAAGCTCATATTGAAGTCCACCACCAAGACTGCAGTAAACATAATCACTCAAAGATCCAATCGTAGGCTCATAAGAAATGAAAATTCCTGCCCTATGTTTCAGATCCAGAGCTTTTTTCTGATTCTGGCCCTGCTGATTCTGGCCCTGCTGGGCAAATAAAGCCATGCTTACAAAAATCAGAAGAAACAAGTGTATCAAGACCTTTCGGCCGGAAAATTTAATTTTATTCATTTTTTCCTCCCCCGACCTATTCGATTACAATAGACTTTGTTTTTGTATAGGTTGCAAAACCGTCTTCGGCTACAAGCAGAATTGTATGCTCACCTTCTGAGACATTGTTTATCCTTATGCTTGTTCCCGTATTCGACAGAGGTTTTCCATCAATGTACCATGCGCATGAAGTGATTTCCGTTCCCTCATGGCTGCAGCTTGCAAGAATTGAATTGCCATCTGCGATTAAGGTAAGGACAACATCATTTGCAGTCGGATCTGCCATACTTGATTCAGTATCCGTAGGCTTCTGAGAATATTTTACCGTTACGACAGCAACTGTATCTTCTGTAATAACTACATTAGTTACTTCAGGACTGTAATAGCCTTCAACTTCAAGCTGAGAAGATGCCTGAACATTTGTTGTTGAACCAATATCACCTTTCTGGGTATATCGTCTTGTAACATCTTCCGACCAGGTTGACTGACCTGCAAAAACATCTTCAAACAAATACTTAACCGTGTAAGGAGCCTGAGTCTGAGTCCACCTTGCTATATAAGTCTGATTTTCTGCAGGGAATTTTTCAGGCTGACTTCCAGACCATGATTCAAATTCCCAAGTCTTAAAGGCGGTTGCCTTAACAAGATCAGAAGCAGTATAAGTCTGACTTACAGTGTCGCCATAATAACCACTTACAATTTTTGAAGTTGTATTATCAGTGAACTTTCCGTATTCAGTTCCGTTTATGGCTGAATCGCTGTCAGATTTATAAGTAAGATTAATCTGGTTTCTATAGAAATAAATTTTGATTACGTTTTCTGCTGAATTTTCCGTAATCTCAAATTCTTCAGGCTCAATGGCTGTAAATCCGGTAAACGAAGGAAGTGAAACTGAAATTCTGCTTCCAATTTCGGCACTGGCAGCTTCCGGTTCTACTGCAGTCTGGCTATCAGAATACTGAGCCCGGTTAAAGTTTGCTTCATTAAGGCTTCCACTTTCTAAATAGTGGCTTGAAGATGCAAGATCCCATTTTTCAAAATAATACTCAATACTATATAAAGCTACATTCTGAGACCAAACTGCTACATAATCACATGAAGTTTGAGGAAAAGAAGATGGTGTCGTCATAATTGAAGTTCCGTCTGTCCAACCGACAAAAATCCATCCATCAATACTTGTTTCAATTTCAGAAAGCATTTCGTCTGAAATTGGGGAACCTATCTTTCCTCTATAAGAACGTTTTGTATCAGTGTTTGCCGGGCTTCCATTTGAAGAACTTGCATTAGTCCAAAGACCCTTTCTTTCATCAGTTCCTGTTGAAAAACTTACTGTTACGCTTGCCTTTTCATAACGGATTTCCAAAACTGAACTTCCGTCTGCCTTTATTATAGTATCACCTGAAATTACAGGATCAAGATAATATTCCTTTGATGGAGTTTCGTATTCGATTGTCCCAAGTGAAGGACCATAGGCTGTATAGGAAAGTTCAGAATCTTCAACGTAGACTGAAGGAAGGACTGAAACGTCTTCAAGATAATACTTAACTTCATACCTTACCAGCTGAATCCATTTTGCATAGTAAGTTACATTTTCCTGAGGGAAAGTACTTGAAACCTGAGGAGAAGTCAATTCTCCGCCCTGTGTCAAAGTCCAGCCTGCAAAAGCATAAGTTGCATCGATAAGATTGATGTCATCTGCGTCAGGTATGAAACTTTCTGTAGGAGAACCAAATTTTGCAGATACAGTTTTCCGAAGCTGTTCTCCCTGCTTAAAGTAAGCTCTGTCTTCACCTGACAAATCAAAAGTAATTGAAATTGACTTTCTGCTGTAAACAAGATTTAAAACAGGAATTCCTGCCGAATTTACAGTTTCACTTTGTGAAAGATAATTAAATCCGGGAATCTGATCGGGGTCATAAGTTGAGGGGCTTCCATTTGCAAGAAATTTACTTGCCTTAATTGCATTGGAATAATCGATTTCTGATGATGTCAATCCATCTGCGTAATAATTAACGATGAATTTTACGTCAGAACCAGAGGGGTCTTCCTTAGAAAGACTTGCAAAATCTTCTATCATAGGAGAACACGCAAAAACTGAAAAACTTAGTATACCTATGAAGAAGGTTTTAATTAATGTTTTTAATTTATTTTGCTTCTTCATACTTAGAATTGTAAGTTCAGTTTTTTACGCAGTCAACTTTAAAGATAAGAAAATTGTAATTTTTCTAAGAACCCCCTTAATTTCAGTCCAAATCCGGGTTCTGGAAGAAGGTCTTTGTACTGTTGTCCAGAATAATGATCTTGTTTCCGTCCAGTTCACCTACGACGTCGTAATCTCCCCAAACTTCCGTTCGCTTGTAGCTCTGACAGTGAGGACCTGTCGTGTCCCTGGTGTCTGCTGCGGCTCCCGACATATGAGCAATCAATCCTGTCGTATCGTAGATTTCTTCACCATAAGCGCCGTCTTCACATTCACGTTCCGTCCACTGTTCATCTGATGAAGAAATCAAGCTTCCGCTGGCAAATGGTACGATGTCGCTTCGGTCGCATAGCCTGTGCAAGGTTCCTTCGCGGCTTCCTTCACTCAAAAGTGGAGAACCGAAGGTTACGACGTTCAAAACCTCGTAGTTGTCCTTGATTGCATCTTCTGCAGAAGCTTGCTGAGAAATCATTCCTCCAAGTGAGTGGCCTGAAATTATGATTTTGCTTCCTGATGGAAGTCCTGCACTTATCGTACCGTTTCCAGTTGATGTAAGCGTTGTAGAATAGGTATCGCTGTCACCCGTGATTACATAGCCTACGTTGGTAAGGTAATCGCTTGAACCGTTGAAGCCTGACTGCAAGTCTGTCCATACTCCGGTAGACTGACCGTCTACGATTGCGGTTCCAGAAAGGGTTACAAGATAGATTTCTTCTCCGTATGTTTCATATGAAGAAGCGTAGTCTTTGTCTACAAGGTAACCTTTTGTTACGATGATTGGACCATAGGTTCCGCTGTTGTAGCCTTCGCTTACCAGGTCGTAAAGTTCGACTGCATTGTTGAGGGTACGGGTTCCAGAGCTTGCAAGAGTTGCTTCTGTGCTTTCTGCAACGTAAAGCTCATCAGTTGAAACCGTGTTCGTGTCAGCAGTGTAGCTGTCTCCGATATAGACCCAGAGGGCCGGCACGATACCTTTGTCCGTGTTCGTAACTCCATCGTAATTGTCAGGATTTCCACCTTCCTTTACGTAGCGGAAGTTCTGCTTGTCGTAGCTTGTGTCTTCTGAGTATGGAGTTCGGATCAAGTAGTGGGCATAGCCGCTCTTTGTATAAACACCGCGTCCGTTTGCATAGTCACTTCGGTACTTTTTGCGGATGATGTCATCGCTCGAGCCTGAGCTTGCAAATCCGTAATCAGCATTGGTGATTTCGTTGAGGCTCAAAAGGAAGATCTTGTCTTCTGTGTCAGGACAAAGCCTTGTGATCAGAGGATCGCCTGTGCTTCCGTCCGTAGAAACTGCACTTGAAGTTGAGTTATCAACGGTAGTTCGGATGATTCTTCCCTGGGCAGTTGATGTGAAGGCCTTTTCAAGGAAGCCTGAACTTGAGTAGTTGTAAGCAGAAGTGTCATCAGCGCCGCAATGGTAACTTGAAGCATCAATTGCGTTGAGGTATGCACGAATCGTGCTGTACTTGTAGTTGTTAGGGAAAATCTGACATCCATAACCGTAAGCGTAAAGCGTGTGTCCGTCTTCACCTTCGCCGTCGTATTCAACGATTTCGTCTCCAGTGTAGCGCCTTACATATGGGTCGCCTGCTGAGCGGGTATCGTTGTAATAGTATTCAATTCCAGAATCGATGCAGTATTCGCTGAACAGAAGAGCCTGACCTGTCGTTTCATAATTTGATGAGCCTGATTTTGTGTTC
>JAILRX010000193.1 GCA_024697985.1 Treponemataceae bacterium
TATTATTACTTTCTGTGAAGATTGTAACACACAAAGGAGAATCTAGCAAAAAAGATTTTACAATTTAGGATATTTTTCGAAGTAGGCCTTTGTTTCCTTGGCAACGACTCCGCTCAAAACTATAAGAGAAATACAGTTCGGGATGGCCATAAGACCGTTGGTGATGTCGGCAATCGTAAATACGGCATTTACCGTAAAATAAGGGCCGATTGCAATTGTAAGGATGTAAAGGATTCTGAAAACCTTGACGATCTTCATGTTTCCGTTCGTAAGATACTCAAGACATTTTTCTGAATAATAGTTCCAGCCAAGAATTGTAGTAAAGGCAAAGAAAGCAAGACAGAGCATCAGCAAAAACTGGACTGAAATTCCATCCCCGCCCAGGTCGTGCGAAAGAGCAGCCGATGTAAGCTCGACTCCCTGTCTTGAAGCTGATTCAAAAGCTGGATCACAAAGAGCGATTGTGATTGAAAGGCCGGTCATCGTACAGATGATGAGCGTATCGATTACGGTTCCGGTCATGTTTACCAAAGCCTGTTCTACAGGTTCATCAGTCTGAACAGGAGCGGCTGCGATAGGCGCAGAACCAAGACCGGCTTCGTTTGAAAAAATTCCTCGCGCGATACCTTTCTGCATCGATTCGGTGATTTGCTTTACGGTCCAGCCCAGAGCGCCGCCCGCCACTGCCTGCCATCCAAAGGCAGACTTGAAAATCATTGCGAAAGCCATCGGGATTTTTGTCGCATTCATGATAAGGGCAGACAGTGCAAGGAAAGCATAGACAACTGCCATCGTAGGAACAACTTTTGCGGCAACTTTAGAGATTCGCTGCAGGCCTCCCACGATTACAAGGGCGGCGCAGGCTGTCACGATGATGCCTCCGATTACGGTGGCCCAGGTGTAGTCCTTATCGAAAAGAGTAAACGCAACGTGATGAGATTCCGGGTCGAAGGCCATGTTTACGGCAGACGTGATTCCGTTAATCTGAGTCATCGTTCCGATTCCCAAAAGACCGGCCAAAACTCCGAAGATTGCGAAAAGAACGGCAAGCCATTTCCATTTTGGTCCCATCCCCTTTTCGATTGTATAGAAAGGACCGCCCAAAACGTGTCCGTCAGGTTTTACTTCACGATATTTGATTGCAAGCATGCATTCTGAAAACTTTGTTGCAGTTCCAAGGATTGCGGCAACCCACATCCAAAAAAGGGTTCCAGGTCCGCCGGCTGCAATTGCAGTTGCAACACCGACGATGTTTCCCGTACCGATTGTTGCAGAAAGAGCCGTGCACAAGGCAGAAAAGCCAGAAAGCTCGCCTTCTCCGCCATTTTCCTTGAAGATATGCTTGAAAGCCCTTCCGAGCTTTGTGAACTGAAGGCCCCGGCATCGAATCGTAAGGATAAGGCCGGTTGCCAGAATCAAAACAATTGTTGGGATTCCCCAGACAACACCATTTACTTTATTTAATACGTTTTCAATTACTTCCATTACATTATCTTTCATGATTCAGTCGCCACTCAATAGTTTTTCTAAGGTATTCTACGTATGAACTGTCGTTGCACATCAATTTTCCATCAGCATTTGAAAGTTTTGCTACAGGACTTCCGTTACATTTAGAAACTTTCATTACGATGTTCAGAGGCTCAACATCTGTGTCGTTGGCGATATAAGTTCCGATTCCAAAGGCTACCTTGATTCGGCTCTTGAAGTGCTCATAAAGTTTTGATGCACGTTCGAAATCCAAACTGTCGCTGAAAAGAAGAGTCTTGTTCTTCGGATTTACGCGCTCATCATGATATTTTTCGTAGTATTTTTGAAAATGATCGATCCAGGCTTCTCCCCATTCATACGGATCGCCGGAATCGTGTCGTACTCCTGAAAAAAGGATTGAAAAAGTGAATCCCATGTCGCGGTGAGAAAGCTCGTCACCGATTGTGTCGGTAAGATAGGTTCCGTTGAGGACTCCGTACTCTTCGTTCCAAGATTCCATTGCAAGCTTGTTCGAATAAGCAGGGTTTACCATAGGATTTCCCTGACCTACGCACATTACGAATTCGTGTGCCATAGTTCCAACCGGAATTACACCATATTTTTTTGCAAGATAAACATTTGAGGTTCCTACGCAGTGAGATTCCTTGTAGTTTTTGTTGTTTTCACACAAAGTTTTTACTGCAAGTTCCTGAGCTTCTGCACTCAAGCGGCGTCGAAGGCCGAATTCAGAAAATCCACCAAGGTTATATTTTCCGCTGATAAGCCAATCTGTCTTTTCCTTGAGCCGTCGTTTGTACTGCTCAAAAAGAGCATCATAATCATAGGCCATTCTGAAATAAACCTCGTTGATGATTGCAAGAACAGGAATTTCATACATTGATGTATTGAGCCAGGTTCCCTTTGCCTCCAAAACAAGACCACACTCACCGCCATTGCTGATTTCAAAATCATTGTAGCGGGCTTTCCAAATTCTAAGATGATCGATGTAATCTTCATGCAGCCATTGAAGTGTAGCCAGGTAGTCAAGTTCATCTTCTTTAAATTGAAGGTCACAGTAATACTGAATCTGCTCCTTAATTTCTGCTATCATTTCATCAGTAAAATGAACGTTTTCATTTCTGCACTTAAAAGTCCATGTAGTTTTGTACGATGGATATTGATGATAAATAGCCTGCCCCATCGAAAATTTGTACAAATCAGTTTCCAAAAGACTTGTAATGATCGGCTTGAATTTCATTTTTGACCTTCTTTATTTGTTTTCTATTTACAATAATATCGGATAATCATAATAAAAGATAGAGCCAAAAAATAATGAACATTTACTATTCTCAAAATTAGAATTATAATTAAGAAATTACACATAAAAAACCGATACTAGTATAGAAGGCGCAAACATGAGAAAACAAAGAAGAAACATTTCTATTACGGCAATACTTATCATCT
>JAILRX010000234.1 GCA_024697985.1 Treponemataceae bacterium
TAAAATAAGAAAACTATTAATTAAATAAAAGAGTTAATTAATAAAATAGATATATTAGAGAAATTAGATAAATATCTTCAAGAATTTAAGCAGATTTCCCTTTGTATCGCTTTCCATGCCGCCCAAATATTCAAGAATTTCTCCGGCCTTTTTAGGTGCTTTTTCCTGAAAGTCCTGGAGAGTGTAGGCTCCTGCAACGTCGAAAATATCAAAAATACCGTCAATCAGCTTTTTACGTTCTTCAATTTCAAGGCTGTCGATCAGTTCGTTCATTTCCCTGTGGATGCGCAGACTGTAATTTGAGAACTTTGCCTCGCGGACGAATTTTTTACCGACTACGTTCCAGGTGAAAGGGTCATGCTGCCACATTTTTTTTATCGTGTAGCTGTGGATGATGTTTTCGTTGCCGACCTTGTGCATCAGCTGTCCGATTACTGAGTCCTGCGGGTTGTAATTTTCAATTCGTTTTTCGGTGTCCTTGAAAACGCCGGTTTTAATTACTTCCTTTTGGAAGCCCTGTCCGTCAAAACTGTAGGCCTTGTCTATTCTGGCCTTTGTTTCGGTATTGCAGTTTGCAATTGCATAGGCCGCAAGGTTTCCGCCTTTTGAATGACCGCAGAGTGTGATTGTACCTTCGAAATTCTGGGCTATGTAATCAGCGTATTCAGAACTTCTGACCTGAGCCGGAACTGGATACTCATAGGCCATCGAAAAGTCTTCACGCCAGCCGACGGCTTCTACATAGGTTCCTTCGTAGGCTATCAATATGTGTTTTTGTGTCAAAAGAGCAGTGTAGGCTGCAAATTGAATGCCTTTTTCTTCATCAACTTCGTGTACGAAACAGCAAATCGGGATGTCCTTGAAACGGCGTGACTTTGCAGCCGCCTTTAAAAGCAGGTTTGTGTCTGGATTGATTAAAGGACCGGTATCCTTGAGTTTTTCAAAATCAGGAGCCCCTTCAAAATCCTTGCAGAGCTGTGCGATGGTTTTTGATTCGTTCAGCTCTTTTGGCGCGATTCCCTTAAGCTGCACGTAGGAAATCTGTGCAAAAATTAGCGCGTCAATTTCATTCAGGGGATCCTGTTCAAAAGTAAGGTCCCCCCTCCAGTTGATGTAATCCATTATGTCCATGTCGTACTTCCGTTGTTCAAGTTTTAGTTTGTCTTTATGGTTGTGCTTTTCTTCAGTTTCCGTCTGCGGGACTGTCGAACATGAAGTTACTGTCAGCAGGGCGATGAGGAATAGAATCGCAGGAATTATGGTTCTGTTTTTCATGGGCTGCCTCCATAAAAAGTTTATTTATCCCAAGGCAATTTATCATCAATAAAAGATACGACCTTTGAGCTTATAAAGATTTTCAGAAACGAATTGATGTCCTTTTTTGTTCTTTCATCCACATCCTTGATGTAGTGCAGAATTTTAGGTGACGATTTTATGAAGCTTTCATGAAATTCTGTCAGGGTGTTCGCTCCCGAAACGGCGATTACGTCAAAAAGCGTGTTGACCGCTTCCTTTTTTCTATCTGTATCCAGATTCTTGAGCCATTCCTGGACTGATTTTTCAAAATAAAGACTTTGTTTTGTTCTGCTTGGAACCGTTACGAAGCTGTTTCCCAGGACCTGCCATGAAAATGCGTCGTGCTGCATGAGGTCTGAGTTTGCGCTTTCGACAATCCTGATTTTTCCGATGTGCGGCAAAAGGATTCCTACCATTGATGAGTGAGGAAGAACTGTCTGAATTCGGTCGAGGATTTCCTGGTAGTCGTTGGATTCTAGGATTGATTTTTCAAAACCTTGTCCGTCGTTGTTGTAAACCATCTCGATTCGTTTTTTAGTCTTTTTGTCGCAGAAGGCTGCGGCGTAAAGAGCCAGATTTCCACCCTTGGAATGACCGCCTATCCTTATAATCTTATTTTTGAAGTGACTGGCGACGTTTTCAAGGTATTTTACGCTTTCAAGCTGGGCTGGAACCGGTGTTTCAAAAGCCATGTTCAGGTCTTCTTTCCATCCGATGATTTCCTCATGGGTTCCTCGGAAGGCAACGAATATCGTGTCGTCGTCAAGAATGGCTGTATAGGCTGAAAACTGTTTTTCCTGTTTCAGGTCAAGGTCATCAGTAAAATAGCAAATCCTGCAGTTCCCGAATCTTTCGGACTGGGCTGCCAGTTCCAGAAGATCAACTGTCTGTGAATTGATGAAAGGCCCGTTTTTGCTTCGGGTCTCAAAGTCAGGACTGGCCATGAACTTTTGGGCAAGTTCGTTGAGTGAGGTATTTTCATCTAAGTTGTTGCTTGCGATTCCATCCAAATGCAGGTATGAAAGTTGTGCCAAAATCATTGCATCAACTTCATTGAAAGGAGCATTTTTAAAAGAAAGATCTCCCCTCCAGGCAATGTAGTCGCATATGTTGTTTTCTTTATCTTTGCTCATGGCAAGCATTGTAAATTTCAAGTGGAAAAAAAGCAAGTTTTTTAATTATATGTATCATCAGTTGATACACTGCCGTGATAAAGTTGAATCATAAAGTTAAATCATAAAGTTTAACCATAAAAGTGAGGTCGATATGTTGGCAATGAGATTGATTTTTACTGTTTTTGTAGGACTTGTGTTTTTATTTCTTGTAGGTGTGGCAATTTTTGAGCTTCTGTAATATTATTTAAACCATGAACTATGGATTTGTAAGATGCGCATGTTGCTCGCCTGAACTGGCTGTAGCGGATTGTATTTTCAACGTACAAAAGATTTTAGAGTCGGCACTTGAGGCACAAAAAAACGGTGCGGAAATAATCGTATTTCCGGAACTTTGCATTACAGGCTATACCTGTGGTGATCTTTTCTTTCAGAAGACTTTGCAGAAAAATGCTGAATCAGCATTGGAATTTTTGATAAACAGGACTTCAGAAACTGAGCTTCGGAATTGCCTTATTTTCGTTGGACTTCCTGTGGCTCTTTCAGAAGGAGTCTTTAACTGTGCCGCTGTAATCCTTCATGGAAAACTCATCGCGCTCTGTCCAAAATCCTATCTTCCAAATTATGGCGAGTTTTATGAACGCCGTCAGTTTACGCCTTTTGTCGAAGGTAAGACCCGGGGCCGCAACATCTTTTTTGCAGGTTTCGATGGCGTTATTTTTGATAAAAATATTTTGTTTCAGGATACTGAAAATCCGGATCTTGTAATCGCATGTGAAATCTGCGAGGACCTTTGGGTTCCGGTTCCTCCTTCTGTCCGCCACTGTCTTGCAGGGGCCACAATTATTGCAAACCTTTCAGCCGGAAACGAAATCATCGGTAAGGCTGAATTCCGACGCAATCTTGTAAAGGCACATTCGGCAAGGACTTTCAGTGCCTATCTTTATGCGAATGCCGGACGTGGAGAATCCACTCAGGACATGGTTTTTTCTGGCCACAATCTGATTGCAGAAAATGGAAGCCTGCTTGCAGAAAGCCCTCTTTTTTCTGGTCAGACAATCTATGCTGACGTTGACTTTGAACGAATAGCACAGGAAAGACGAAAGACGACATCCTTTTCAGTCTGCGTAAACAATGAATGCCCTGACGAAATCTATTATTTCAAAAAAGAAATTGCCTTCTTGAAACGAATCAACTATGCAACTTTCGATAAATCAGTAAAGACTCTTCGACGCCATGTCGCATCCAGACCTTTCGTTCCGTCCTCCAAGGATGCGCGAAAAGAAAGAAGCCTTGAAGTAATCACGCTTCAGTCCCAGGGACTTGCAAAACGGCTTCGTCACATCAACTGCCAGAGCGCCGTAATCGGACTTTCCGGCGGACTTGATTCAACGCTTGCTCTTCTTGTAACCTGCTGCGCCTTTGATATGTGCAAAATCAGCAGGGATAAAATTACGGCAATCACGATGCCTTGTTTTGGAACGACTGACAGAACCTACAATAATGCCTGCACTCTTGCAAAAGAATGCGGCGCGACCTTGAAGGAAGTTCGTATCGCAGACAGTGTCCGCCAGCATTTTGCCGACATAGGTCAGGATGAAAACGTGCATGACGTCACTTACGAAAACTGTCAGGCTCGTGAAAGAACCCAGGTTTTGATGGACTATGCGAATAAAACGAACGGAATTGTCATCGGTACTGGAGACCTTTCTGAACTTGCTCTTGGCTGGTGCACCTACAACGGCGACCATATGTCCATGTATGGCGTCAACTCATCGGTTCCTAAAACTTTGGTGCGCTACCTTGTCGAATGGTTTGCTGATGACGGGGAAGGAAAGGGCTTTAAGAAATTTGCCGCAGTTCTCCGCGACATTCTTGATACTCCTGTAAGCCCGGAACTTTTGCCAGCTCAGGACGGAAAAATCAGTCAGAAAACGGAAGACCTTGTCGGTCCATACGAACTTCACGATTTTTATCTTTACTATCTTTTGCGATTCGGATTTTCTCCTGCAAAAATTCTCTTTCTTGCTAAAAATTCGTCCCTTGCAAAAAAATACGATGAAGAGACCATGAAAAAGTGGCTCAAGACCTTCTACAAAAGATTTTTCGCCCAGCAGTTCAAGAGAAGCTGCATGCCGGACGGTGCAAAAGTCGGAACCATCAACCTTTCGCCGCGCGGAGACTGGAGAGCCCCTTCAGATGCCTGTGCCAGAATCTGGCTGGATGAAATAGAAAAGCTGTAAACAAACTTAAAATAATTTATAAGGAAAATATATGAGAATCTGTAAGACGGTAAAATCAATTGCCAAAAAAGAAAACTTTTACGAAATCCAGACCAACTGCGTTCCAGTCAGAATTTATTTTTTGACTGATGAGATTGTAAGGATCAGGGCTGGATTTGACCGCGACGCTTCTTTTCTTGAGGCTTCCTATTCGCTTCGTCTTACAGCCTGGGAAGACAAACTTGATTCGTTTTTTGGTGATGGCCGAAAGAGAATCGAAGTTGCTTCCTCATCAATTTCAAGTGATGAATCTGATAAAGCCGTAATTCAGGGTTCTAAACTCAAGGTCGTCATTCACAAAAATCCATTCATCATCGAAGTGTTTGATGAAAAAGGCGAAATCATCCATTCTGATATTCCGGATTTGGCCTACATGGAAGACAGCAATAAACGAAGGATTCATACAAGCCAGATTGATGCCGGAGATTATTTTTACGGATTCGGCGAAAAGACCGGAGACTTCAACAAGGCTGAAACTTCAATGTCGATGAGTCCAAAGGACACGATGGGCTATAATCCTGCAAAATCAGATTCACTTTACAAGCACATTCCTTTTTATATCCGTCTGAAAAAATCTACAAAAACAGCAGTCGGATATTTTTATCATAATACTTCCGAATGTGATTTTGATATGGGCCGCGAACAC
>JAILRX010000253.1 GCA_024697985.1 Treponemataceae bacterium
GTATTCACTTGTTAAATTTTTTACCGCTTCTGTTTCGTCATCCTTCAAATCATTTAATGTATCTTCAAGTCCTGTCCATTCATCTATTTTCTCATACCAACTATCAACCTCTGTTTCAAAACTGGTAGACCAATCTTCCAAAGTCTCACTAACTTTCTTTAAGAATCCAAGAGACTTCAAATAATTTACGAATCCAACAATAGCCTTATGAAGCATGGTGAAAGGATAAAGAATAACTCTTATTGCATTTCCGAACATACTTATCAAATTAAGTAATGGATTGAATAATACTAATAATGTATAAACCGCTTCTGTTATATTGTTCAGAATTGATGTTATTATTTTTATAAACGGAGTAAGTACAGAAATAATCATGTTGAATAAATTGCCGATTAAACCACCTTCATCAACAACCATTTCCAAGAGGTCAAATATTTTCTGCAATGCAGGTTTCGCCTGTTTCATCATATCTGTAACTGGATTCATAACTTTGTCAAAGTTATCAAACTCCTTACAAACGTTTACTATTGCACCAATAAGAGTTTCAATTATTGCTCCCCATAGACCACCACTCTCCAAACCTTGCATAAAGTTTGAAGCATCGCTAGAGTTTGCCATAAACTGTGCACCAGCAGATTTTCCTGCGTATGTTAGTGAATCTTCTCCTTCAAGATGTGTATACCAGTCTGTTACAGCACCAGTAGCTTCTTCAATTTTAACTTTAAAATTGTTAATTTTATTACCCCAATCTTCAAGACTATACCCCAAGTTGTTAATGTAATAATTTTTCAAGTTATTAAATTCATTTTTTAATGCTTTCATTGTATTATCTTCTACATTAAAATCACCAAACTCTGTTAAAGCATCAAGAACTGTAATTATACCTTGAACTTTTTCATCAAGTTGTTCTTCTGGGCTTTTTTTGTTACGATTTATTCCATACTCCTTATTTATGGTTTCTTTGTGTTGTTCTTTTGCTTTTTGCACATTCATCCATTTAGTTACCCATTCATCACCTGTTTTTCCAACTAATTCTTGTGCAGTTTTATCATCAAACTTGAAAACACTTTTTAATTCTTTTTGCCATTGTTTCATTTTTGATAAATCTAAATCTAATTGAATATTATTTATTTTCTCTTGAATATAAGCAACGGTATCGTCAATTTGACGCTTTGTTACATCATCAAACTTAATCAGACTTCCGTCATTATTTTTCTGTCCGTTCAATCGAGTAAGTTCTTCTCTGTATTCAATTACAGTTTGTAAACTCTCCTGTAAAGTTTCCATTTCTTTCTGGGCTTTTGGAATTGTACTGTTATAGATTTCTGCAAATGTGTCAGAAAGAGTTTCTAAATTATT
The DNA here is from genome assembly GCA_024697985.1 of Treponemataceae bacterium. Taxonomy (GTDB): domain Bacteria; phylum Spirochaetota; class Spirochaetia; order Treponematales; family Treponemataceae; genus RGIG9060. The sequence continues at coordinate 1,360 of JAILRX010000253.1, forward strand.
CATTTTTCTTGCAGTTGCAGTAAGTTCCTGTAACTTTTGTTCAGTTTCTTGTATAAGAGTATTATTTTCTTTTATCTTTGCTGAATATTCATCTGCTTCCTGTTTTAATTCTTTGATTTGTGTAGGAATATTGCCTTGTTTAATATAATCTGCATTACTCTTAAATTGTTTTGCTTTAATCTTTTCCAGTTCTTTTTCGAGTTTATATATTTCTCCTGTAACACGTTCTAAATTAGTCTGGTTTGTATTATCACTTTTTAAGCCAGTCAAAAAGTTTTTTAAACTCTCTATCTTTGCATTTCTTGAATCTTCTTGTGGTGTAATTCCAACACTTCTAAGGTTCTTACTATTCTCACTTGCAATTTTTACATTTTCAATTGACTTAGCAAGTTTTTCGGTTTGAATCTGTGCTTCTTCTGTATTCTTTTTATAAGAATAAATAGCGGTTGCCGCTACAGTAATTCCTGCTACTGCAAGAACAGCCCAACCTTTCGGGCCACTAAGTATATTTATTGTTGTTAAATGCTTTATTACGGCAAGTAATTTTGGAATTATATTTACGGCTATAGTTGCTCCAATGCTTGCAAGCAGAGTTGCAAATGCCCCAGAAATAATAGCCTTTAATAACGGATTGTTGTTTGCTTTAAGAAGTACATCTGATACTGTTCCTATTGTATTTACCAATACATCAAGCACACCCTTATAAGCGTCTGCAAGTCCTGTAACTTCTGCAAAGTTTACTGACAATTCTTTCAAATAATCTGAAACAAAGCCTTGCTTACCTTCAATTGTGTCATTGATATTGTTCATAGCGTTATAGAACTGACCGCCTGCTTTAGTCATTTCTTCAAATGCTTTTGTAATATCATCTGCTGTTGCTATTCCTTGTACACCTATCTTTTTCAACATATCGTAGATAGGAACACCACGGGTTGCAATTTGCTGAATTGCCATAGCACTGGCTTTACCTGTACTCTGGATTTTAGAATATACACTTACAAGTTCAGCAAACTTTACCTTATCTCCTCCAGAGATATTTCCGAGCATCATCAATTTATCATTGATTGTATCTACATTTACACCAACATTTGCTAACTGTGTGAATGAGTTTGCGAGTTCATCAACACCAAATGTCGTTTCGTTAGATAATTTACGGAGTTCTTCAAACTTTTGTTTTCCCTTATCTGCGTCTTGAAAGAAAGTTTCAAGCCCTTTCTGCATCTGCTCAAAGTGTGCGTAATTATTGATTGCACCACCTAAAGCACCAGAAAGAGCCTTTACAGTTCCGATAAGAGCCGTGATACCTGCAACTGCGGATAAAGCGGAAGGACTAAGCGACTTAAATACATCATCCAGAGAACTTACTGATTTTTCAGTTTTAGTTGCTTGGTCTGCTGATTCCTTTGCTTTTTTTTTGAAAATATCAAAGTTACCAGAAGCCTTTACTACACCGTCTGAATCAATTCTTAATACAAGTTCGCTTATATCTGCGCTTAGTCATTCTCCTCGCTGATGTAAGAGCCACCTTCTTCATCACGCATTTTTTTTATCTGGTTATTAGCCCAATTGTTACATTTCAAGATATAATCAATTTCAATCTGCTTGAAATCAATTTTTCTCATTATAGCATACGAATTGATGTCTGTCCAAGTCATTGTTTCGTGACAACAACTGTATATTTCCAAGAACGTATTGAAGATAAACATAAAACAAAAAGGAATGTCTGGGTCTTTCAGATACGCCAAGTTTGGCATTTCTTCAAGAACTTCCTCAAAACATTCCTTTCCTAAATCTTTTACTATTTGTTGTCTATCTTCTGCATTAGTCCTTGACACAAACTTATCATCAACCTTTCGGCTTGTCGGATAATGCAGGAAGAAAAACTGTTCAATTGCTTTTTTTAGTTCTTCTTCCCTGCTGATAAAAAATTGCTACGGTCGTCAGAGTTTTCCTTGACCCAATCTTTAAGAGCAGGCATTTCCTTAATCAAATATTCTTTTGATTCATGGTCGTCTAAGATTGTTTTTCCATACAGTTCTACTGGTTCATTTTCAACAACCTTTTTCTTTTTCCAGTCGTATGTTACAACCTTTCCCATACGAACAATTACGGCTTCATCCTGCTCATCAATTAGTTCATCGAGTTCATCTTCATCAAAACCCTTGTTGCCGTGTTTCTTTGTTGTTTTCATCAACTTGCGTAGTTTTTCACGCTCGTATTCTTTTACGCAATCAGAATCCTGTCCGAAAATCTGGATTGCCATTGGTAATTTTACACCATCAATGGCTACTGGAAGAATAACCCCTTCATCAGCCTGTTTTCTTGTTGCAAATGCACTTAAATCTGCCATATCTGCTTATTTCCTCTCATTAGCAATGATTTTATATTACCCAAGCCCATAGGATGCGTTATACGCAAGATATGGGCTTATCTGGGCTTATTTCTTTTCAATAACCTTTACAGAAACAATTCCTAAAATAATAGAAAGCAAAGTTGTTACTGCACCTGCGATAAGTGTAAACATATTCTTTTCAATTCCACCTACGCAAAACAAACATCCAGAAATACTGGCAAGGACAATACAAACAATTGTATGCCAACCAAACTTATCTTTGGCTTTCTGTTCCTTTACTGCACCAATAACAAGTGCTGTAAATCCAAATGCACCAAGTCCAATCTGAACAAGAGTATCTCCTTTAAAATCAAAGAAGAATCCGATTGCAACTGAAAGTGCAAAACAGATTGCACCAATAATTCCCCAAGTCTTATTCATTTGTCATTCCTCCTATGAATGATTTATAGCGGAGCAGGGAATCGAACCCCGAGAGAGTGGCAAGCGCCCACTTATGTTAACCGTTACATCACTCCGCGGTAAAGGAGCATTTCTTTTTAGTCTGCACGCACAAAAGACATCTGGTGTTTCCTCCGCCAGTAGGTAAAAAACGGCTCATTAAGGCGAGCCGTTCAGCCCTTTTATTCGTTAGAAACTGTAATCGTACAAGACTGATTAGCAGTTGCTGTTGTGCTTCCTGTTGCAGAAGCGTTTGTATTGGTTGCAATAACTTTGTAAACAACCGCACCTTCGCTTGATACATCTGGTGTGTATGTCGCAGAAGTTGCTCCTTCGATTGCTACATCATCTGCATACCACTGATAAGTTACAGTTCCACCGTCTGTTACTGTCGCAGTACCGTCTAGTGCTGTAGGAGTATCAGAAGTGTCGTAAGAAGCATCTGCAAGTTCGTTGCTGAATGTTGGAGTTTCAGCATCTACTGGAAGAACTCCGCCTGTAACTTCCTTTTCCAATTTCAAATCTGTTACTGCATTTACTTGGAATCCGACAGAGAATTGCAACTTGTTACCGTTCTTGCTTTCGCTTGGTGCTTTCAAGTGTACGTTCAATGTAAGTGTATAAGAGGTTGTTACACCGTTTACTTCACGCTGAACACGTACCTGCAATACCTTGTCACTTCCTGCAACTGCATCGTTGTAAATCTGATGTCCGAGGTCATCAACGTTGTATACGTCAAAAGAACCGTCTACCAAGAAGTCTCCGAGAGAGTTTTCGATAGATTCATCTTCGAACAAAGCAGGAGTTCTTTCCAAGTTGTTGTTGATAGAAATACTCATGCTTGGCGACTGTCGGACTGCAACAAGAGTTCCTACTGAATCACCGTATTTCAACCAACCTTTCTTTGTAAGGAATGACTTTCCTGTCATTGGCTGTTCGTAAGACAGTTCGTGGTTGTCGTATTCTGTTGGTTCAACAAATACCTTTGGCGGATTGTTTGAACCCATAAGATTCCATGTCAGTTTTACAAAAGCGTCTGTCTGGAAATCCATTGTAAGTTGATTTACATACTGCTTTTCATACATCTGCCATGCAATAGGTGCTTGAGGATATTTCTTCACCATTAAGAAAGCCTTAATAGAGTCTCCGAGTGTAAGTGATTTTTTACTTGCACTTTCTGTTACCCAGTTGCCACAGAACGCACCTGCAAACAAGTCATCCTGTTCACCGTCTACGTTCCATTCTGTTACAATGTCACCTGCATTTGATTCTGTTCCTACTTCTGGAGTAGAAGGAATACGTGAATCTGGCAGAATAATATCTGATGTGATTTCTTCTGCTGTTCCTGCCACAGAGTTGTCAGAAACACGTCTTGGAATCAATGCAATTGCACCTGTCTTAATTTCACCCAGAAAAGTAGTGAAATAAGTCTTAATCTTGTTTGTAATAGCGTTACTGCTTTGCTACTCCTTATCAATATCTGCTTCCCAGTTAATCGCTACCTGTAAGCGGTAACTGTCTGCATCATTTCCTTTTGTTGATATGTAGACTTTCATAATGTCTACATAGTCCAGTTCAGCATCGTTGAATAGCCTTGCTATTGCTTTATACTTTGCTTTAACTTCTGTTTCTTTTTTATCCACTGGTGCATATATATCAATATACAAAACACCGTAGAATCTATTTTGACTGTCTTTTCCAAGTGACGCATCGCTAGGCTCGTCACTTCTAAAAGTCAAATCAAACCAACGTTTGTCATTTGGAACAGAAAAAGTAGTGTTTGGAAAATGTACGTTTGTATATTCTCCTTTACTATTCTGTTTCAAATACTGCTTGCCAGAAGAAGTGTTAAGTTCTTTGAACTTATCAAACAGAATCTCTTGAATGTCAAACTCTGTCATTTCTTCACACTCCTTACAGCCGCATTAAATATCTGTTCACTATTAGCAAGTGTTACACCAACCATTCCTTCTGGTGCTTGCTTACTAAATCCGTTTACTGTTTTACCACCGTCTTTTTCTGGCTTCTTTGGAAATCCACCATATTCAAGGGTGGTAATATATGGCAGGTTATTGCTGATATAAATGCTCTCGTCACCTTTTGGGTCTGGCATTTTATCTTTCGATTTCGGAGTTTTCCTGCCACTCTCCGTTTCCGATTTATCTGGAGAACCTACTGAAACATTCCAGTTTGCTCTGGCTCTACCAGTATCGTATGGCGTTTTCTTCACAATCGAACTGTATAATCCAAATGCGTATGCTTTACGAACCTCACGTATTTCTACTTCTTTGTCCTTGCAATACTTATTCAAATCAACAGTCCAGTGTGCCATTATTTCTTTCTCCTATAAAAAATAAGTTTCATAGCAAATGCAAAACGATATTTGAATGGAGAGTTCAAAAGTTCTCGTACAAGATTGTCTGCAACTGCTTGATTGTTTCTAATCAAGTGATTTACTTCCTTTCTAATTCGTCTGTCTGTCTTTCCACTCATTATCTCGCCTGTATATTATAAAATATTGCTGTTTTTCCGTTAGGATTCATAGCCTTTACATCAATTACTGTGTAATCATTTCCTTGAAACTTCACAGTATCATTACTCTTTGGCTCTCCATTTACGGATGCCATAAACAAAACATCGCCAAACTTAATGTTTGTTCCGTCTATATTTCTCTGGTCGAAATTACGCTGGATTGCATATCCAGTAATTTCTACAGTTGTTTCCTCGTATTCGTCAGTTTCATCATTGTATTGTGATTGTTCTATTCGGTTTATGATAATTGGTGAGCCATAAGTCTTTAACTTACTTCTCGCTTTATCTGCGTACTTCTGGTAATCTTTCATACACGTTCTACCTTGCCAGAAAGTATTCTTGACTTGCTCTTATCTTTGAACAGACCTCTTAATTTAGTATTAAGAGCGTCATAGAGGGTTGTGCTTGTTGTAGAACGGCTTCCCTGTTTGCTGTATTGAAATGAAAGTGTTGTGATTGTTTCAGATGTTACATCACCGTTTTGTTCTGCTGTTTCAAAGAGTTCGCCATTTTTAGAAATAAGTGAAGCATCACATACTGCCTGCTTCAAACAAGTTGGGATTCCTGTAATTTTCGCACCTTCGTAATCGCAGATGTCTACTCTTGGAAATCTCAATGCCTGCTGTTCAAACTCTTTCTTTCCGTACCATTCATAAATATTATCTACGAAGTCTGTTGCTTTAATGAGCAGTTGTTCCTTGACTTCTGTTTCAAGGTCATCCCATTCAGAAACACCACGGGCAGAGAAATAGTCGTCAGCGAACTCAACGCTTACATAAGAGTTTGCGTCTGCTAATCCTGTTCCATTTTCAACTATCATCTCTACCCTCTTTACTACTGTCTTGCAGTCTTTTGTTTCTTTTCAGAGGTATTTTCCTTAGAAGATTCTTCAACCTTGGTTTTTACCTCTACATCAGCAGTTGGTTTCTTTTCTTCACAGAGTGAATAACCTTCAAACTGTGCCTGCTTGATTGTTTCTGGCGAATCAAAAATGTCAGCATATTTGTCGCCTTTCTTCATTCTTACTGTTGCCATAACAACTCCTTGAAAGACTGCCTTTTCAGACAGCCTTTCTTAGTTCTCTTAGCCGAGAATTGGTACAACAAAACTTGGCTTGATAACACCAACACCCCAAGCAAGCGAGATTTCCAACTGGTTCTGCTTGTAACCTGGGTAAAGGGTTACGCCAAATGACAATCCAGAAACTGGGTCTGTGATTGTTCTTGATGCGATACCTGCATCTCCGCCTTCTGGCACAGGAATTGTACGTGTTGCGAGCCAGATTGCTGAACGTGGGAAAGCCACGCTTGCAAGATAGTTATCACCAATTGTGATTGCCGCATTGTCAGAAACTGCAGACTGGAGAGGTGTTACAAGTTTAAGTTTTGTTCCACCACTTGCTACGTTTTCTGCTACTACGTACTTAGTTGTATCAGAACCAAATGTTACAAGGTCACCCTTTACAAATGTTCCTTCACCTGTATCAATTGCGATTTCTGTGTCGCCAGCAGATGCCGCACCGTTTACGAGGTAACCAGAACCAGTTCCCTTTACGTGTGTCTTGAATCCGCTTGATTCACGAACAGCGAAACGCATAAGGTTTCCAATTTCACCCTGTCTAAGCAGTGATGTTTCACCTGCTTCGTTAATCTTCTGCAACTGACCAAGGTTGCGGAGTGACATAGAAGCGGCTGTATTAAGAACTGCCTGCAAATCAGATGTTGGAGCACCATTATCCTGCAACTTCTTGAGAGTTGCTGTGAGTTCTGTAAGACCAGAAGCAAATGGTGTTGTTCCGCTTGTTCCTACAGAGTTACCTGCATTAAGACCTTCTGCTACAGCAACAGAGAGCAAATCCTCTTCTACTGCATTTGCCAACTGACGCATACGTTCAGTAATCTGGTCTTCAAGGATGCGGTTATACATTCCGCCAAGTCCAACCTGCTCGTTACCAGTCCAGATAACGTCTGCGGCTTTAGACTGTGTGATTTCAAGAGTACGCTTTCCAACGTTATCGCCAGATACACTTGGAAGTGTTGCCGAAGGCTGAACATCACGAAGTGATGCTGTTGGTACGATTGGGAATTCAATCTTCTGTCCAACTGCTACTGCTTCTGCACTTGAATCACGGGTTACTGCCATTGTGGCACCGACAAGTTCTCTTGCTACTGTATTAAGAGAACGATAAAGTGTTGGTACAAGACCATTAAGGATATTTACTCCGTTGCTTAGGCTTCTCCTATATTATTATACTACTTTTCCACCTTTCAGAGCGAAGTCCATAATCTGCTCGTCAGACATTGTTGCTAACTGCTGACCAGAAACCTGCTTGCTGAAACTGGTGTTATTTCCAATTCCCGAAGAACCAATTGCTCCACCTCCAGTAGAAGGATTTGCGATGTAAGCCTTGCCTTCTGGTGTCAGTGCAAAAGTATTGATTGCTTCCTCGATAGTGTGATTGTCCTTATTCAAGAACTTCAACTCACCGTTAATTTCCTGTGGCTCGAAATGATTTGTCTGCAAAACACGAGCGATAAAGCCCTGCTTAAGTCCGTTTACAAAGGTAAGATTCTTTGTACCTTCCTCAATTGCTTTATCACGCAATGAAGTCAGAACTTGAGTTTTATACTGGTCTCTTTCAGCAGTAAGTGTTGAAATCTGACCGTCATAATTCTTCTGCAAGTCAGCAAGTTTGGTGTTGTAATATTCCTCTGCTTTTTTGTCTCCAGCATTTGCTTTATCAAGCATTTCCTGCAGACTGTTAATTTTGGAATTAAACTCCTCGTTGCCTTTTTCATAAGCGGAAATCTTCTCTTTGAGTTTCTTTTCGCTACCCAACAGTTCATCACGTTTCTGTAACAGACCACGAGTGTCTGCTTCGTGTTCACCAAGTATCTGTTTGATTTTGTCCTCAACAGACACTTCCTCATTTCCTAACAAACCAGTCAGAAATTGTTCATCTAACATAATTGATTTTTCTCCCTTAGAGATAAGAATAGATTTTAAGGCTTAGCCTGTTCCGTAGGAACTATCTCCACCCGAGTTCAATAATAAATGCACACAGGCGAAAAGTCAATTATGTTAGATGAACAATTTCTGACTGGTTTGTTAGGAAATGAGGAAGTGTCTGTTGAGGACAAAATCAAACAGATACTTGGTGAACACGAAGCAGACACTCGTGGTCTGT
>JAILRX010000125.1 GCA_024697985.1 Treponemataceae bacterium
CATCAACCAGTCGGCAGCCTTGATGGAAGCAAGCTCAATCGTTCAGACAATCGCAAGCCAGACAAACCTTCTTGCGATGAACGCCGCAATCGAATCGGCACACGCAGGAGAAGCCGGAAAAGGTTTTGCCGTAGTTGCTGACGAAATTCGAAAGCTTGCCGAGCAGTCGAGCAATCAGGGAAAGGTCATCGACACGAACCTTAAGGCCCTTTCCTCAACTATCGGACAGGTTTCCACCACAATCAGGGACGTCCAGACAAAATTCGATGCGATTTATTCGATTTCAAATACTGTCCGTGAGCAGGAACACATCATCATGAACGCAATGCAGGAACAGTCAGCCGGCAACCAGCAGGTGCTTGATGCGATGAAGCAAATCAGCGATTCGACGCAGACGGTTCAGGACGGTTCGTTGCAGATGATAAGCGGCGGCGAGCAGATCGTAAAGGAAATGAAGATCCTGAGCGAATCGACCGTGAAGATCAAGGAACGGATGAACGAAATGAGTTCTAGCGTAAAGGAGATTTCTTCTGCCATGTCGCGCGTAGTCCATGGTTCAGAAAAGAATCAGGATGACTTGAACTCACTCGGAGAAAGCATCAATACTTTCAGTCTTTAGTCAGTCGTAAAAAGCAAGTTCAAAACCTGCAATTAATCTGTTTTTCTTGTCAGTCAGTTCCTCAGTTAATTCAGTGTCTTTTACGCGACGACCTACAAGGTCTTGGCAATTAATAAAGCTGTTGTCCAAAAAACTTTTTAGCTTATCACTAAATTGGATATTTTTTAGTTTTTTGCAACAAGCAAAAGCATAGGGGCCAAGAATCTTTAGGTTTTGAAGACCTTCTATCGTTTCGAGTGATGAATTAAATCCAAATGCTCCCATCCTTATGATCTGGACGTTATTGCATCCTGTGATTTTTTTTAGATTGCAGTTTCCAAAGACCGCCTTCCGTTCGATGATTTTAACTCCGTCTCCGATGTGCAGTTCCTCAAGGGATTCATTGTATCGCATTGAGTTCCGCTTTATTATTTCGACGCTGTCAGGCACGCAAAAAAATGGGTCTTTTAAGGTACGAAGCCTGTAATAAAGGATTTTTTTGTCCGGAGAATACACAGTGCCGTTTTCGATGATATAGTGCTTTTGGCCTGGACAAATTTCAATTTTAGAAAGCTTGTCGCAGTTTATGAAGGCCCTCCAGTCGATGATAGTGTCCTTCCCTTCAATCCTGACTGATTCCACCTTGTTCAACTTTTTGAACTGATATGGTTCGATTTCGCTGATGTTTTCGCTGATGATAATTTCACTTTCCGTAACGACAGGTTCTGGACTTTGACTTAAATATTTTGTTCCGAAGTCAAAGTCTTTTTCGCTAAGATTTTTTCCATCCAGGTAAGATTTGGTAACTGGTGCTATGAACTTTTCATAAACGCTTTTTTTTACGTAGACATAATCAGAAAGTTTGGTTCGCAATAAAAGTTCATTTATTTTAAAATTGATGCCGTAAAGTTCTTCAATTGCACAGGCGAATTTTTCAGTGATGTTTTTACCGTTTCCCATCGGTTCTCGATCAAAGTATGTTTCGAAAAGCCTTGCGATTTTATTTTCTGTTGAATCGTGAATACTGCTGCTGTAATCTGGATTGATTTTCCAGTCGAGAAAATGTGCAAGTTCGTGAACAAGAATCAGACTGAATGATTCATCAATTATGGAACTAATGCAATCGAAAATCTGTATCTTTGGGCCAGAGGAATTGAAGTCCCCGGCTTTTCTCATTAATGATTTTGTAAAAAGCCTTACTGTAAGACCTTCAAGAAAGCCTTCTTTTGAAAAGAAATGCTGATAAAAACTGTCTATATCAACCAGGCTCTGCTCGATTTCATCAAGATAATCGAGGGCTTCAGGCGGCAGTTCAAAACAGACTTTCCCTAAGTTTGGGACCTTGTCAAAATAGGTTTTTGTGTATCTTGTTCTCTTGTATTGTTTCATATCATTATTTAAGCATGGATTATGTCTCAAATAATGATACGTTGAATTAATTTTTGCTTAAAGCATCCTGATACTCAGCGTGATATTCGTCCAGAAGCTCGAAAAGACGCCTTGCAAGCTCCACGTAATCAGATGCGTTGTTGTTTGCAAGCGAAATTCTGACCGTTCCTGGAAGCGCGTCAAAGCTATTATAACATGGAAATCGGGCGCCTGCTACTTTCATTACTGGGATAAGTATGACGAGCCTTTTATCCAGCATTTTTTGACAATTTATATAAGTCGCCTTAAAATATATCCATATTTATCTATCTTTGCTGGGCAAAAGAGGAAAAGGCAAATTTATGGAGCACATTTGGTTATTGATTGTTGCAATGATAGGTCATGTAATGAACTGGTATTGTGACAGACTGCTGTTCTGCACACGAAGCGGAACATTCAAATTTTCGGATCTGAAAGATAATGAAAAAATGGAGGCAGTTTTCAAAACCATGCCTGAGAAAGCTCCGATTATCTCAATTTGTCTAGGAACGCTTTCCATGTGTCTTCAATTATTCGGATATATTGCACTTGGAATATGGATGAAACAATATTCATCCTTGTGGGCAAATCTTATGATTACAGGTGCAGCACTCATCTATACTTTCGGCCTGGCTTATCATGTGGTAGGTGGAGCTGCTGAATGGATTTATATCAAAAGCGGCCATACTGAGAATGGACGAAAGTTGACCGAGGAGTTTTTTAGAAAAAACTCTGCAACGATGATCGGATGTTTTATAGGGATATTTTTGTTTTCGCTCTCATTTTTCATTCCTGTGCTGATAGGAATCACACC
>JAILRX010000277.1 GCA_024697985.1 Treponemataceae bacterium
GTGTTCCAGGATTTGCCCATGGACAGGTCAAAATTTCAACACAGTCTTTTCCGTCTGCATCCTTATAGTCAGCTGCCAGAAGCATACCGCGGCTTTCAACTCCGCGCATCTTTCGTGGCTTAAGGTTGTCTGCAATTACGACGTGCTTTCCGAGAAGTTCTTCTTCCTTGAGATAAGGTACAAGTCCGCTCTGAATAACTCTGTCGTTTCCGCTTCCGTCGTCGAGGTGCTCGATGTAAAGTTTGTCGCTGTCAGGATTTCGCTCTACGCTTACGATTTTTGCAACCTTGAGGACGATGTTCTTGTTGAAGTTTTCGATAAAATCAACAGGAGCCTTTTCAGCTTTTGCATCTTCTTTTTTTGCTTCTTTTTTCTCGTTTTTGCCTGCTTTCTTCTCGGCTCTTTCAGCCTGACTTCCGGCATATCGGGCTCGATATTCGTTCATGGTCTTGTCATCCATGGTCTTGAAGAAAATTTCGTTTCCTTCGACCTTTGAAAGGCCTTCGCAAACGCCCAGATTGTCCCAGCCAAGGCTTCCGCTTTCAGCAGGATGTCCGACCCTTGAATTAACAGGCTTTTTGCCGAAGAATGAAAGAACTTTTTCAGCGTACTGCGGCATGTAAGGATGGCACATGATCATCAAATCCTTGATTACGTAGCACAGATTGAAAAGAAGGTCCGCGCATTTTTCAGGGTCTGTATTTCTGGTCTTCCAAGGTTCTCCGTCCTGGAAATATTTGTTTGCAATTGATGATACGGCAAAAATTTCGTGGAATGCATCCTTGAGTTCTGCCCATTCGAGCTTGTCTGTAACGTTCTTTTCGCCTTCCTTGATCTGAGCCCAGAGAGTTTCATCAACTTTTCCCTGTGGAATGTTTCCGTCAAAGTAGCGTGTAACGAAGGTCAATGTTCTGTTTACGAGGTTTCCGAGGTTTCCGATAAGTTCTGAATTGAGCTTGTCCTGGAAATCCTTCCACATAAACTGAGTGTCTGATTTTTCAGGTCGGTTGTAGAACGAATAGAATCGCCATGCATCGGCCGGGATTCCGCTTTCCTTTGCATCACTTCCAAAAACACCTACACCCTTTGATTTACTGAATTTTCCGTCCTCGTAGTTGAGGTATTCTGTTGAGCTCATGTGATAGAGTTTTGTCCAGTTTTTGCCCGAACCGATAAGGGTTGATGGGAAAATAACCGTGTGGAAAGGAATATTATCTTTTCCGATGAACTGGAAAAGTTCAACCGGGATTTTTGCGTTTTTAGCCTTTGATTCTTCCGGGAGCCACCATGCCTTCCAGTCGATTTCAGGGTCGTTGAGCTTGTCTGTCAAAGCCTTTGTGATTGAAATATAGCCGATTGGAGCGTCAAACCATACGTAGAAAACCTTGTTTTCGTAGCCTGGTTTAGGAACCGGAATACCCCACTTCAAGTCTCGTGTGATTGCCCTTTCCTGAAGTCCGTCCCGAATCCAGCTTTGTGTCATCTGGATTGAGTTTTTAGACCACTGGCCTTCTTCTGAAGCCTTGTTCATCCAAGGTCCGTACTCTTTCTGGATTGCAGGCAAATCAATGTAAAGATGCTTTGTCTCTTTTGGAGCTGGTGTTTCGCCACATGTTGAGCATCTTGGATTGATGAGTTCAGTTGGATCAAGGAGCTTGCCACAGTTTTCGCACTGGTCTCCTCGGGCGCTGTCATAGCCGCAGTTCGGGCAGGTTCCCAAAACGTATCGGTCTGCAAGGAATCGGTTGCATTTTGAGCAGTAAAGCTGTTCAGATGTGTGTTCCTTGATGAATCCTCGTTTATCAAGGTCGAGGAAGAGTCCCTGTGTAATTTCAGTCTGCTGAGGTTCTGAGGTTCGGCCGAAATGGTCAAAAGAAATGTCGAACCATTTGTAGATGTCTTCGTGGATTGCATGATAATAGTCGCAAAGTTCGCGAGGAGTCTTTCCTTCCTGGAGAGCCTTTGTTTCGGTTGCAGTTCCGTACTCGTCGGTACCGCAAACATACATTGTGTCATAGCCACGACTTCGGCAAAATCGTGCGAAAACGTCTGCTGAAAGCACCTGTAAAAGGTTTCCAAGGTGCGGAATATTGTTTACATAAGGTAAAGCTGATGTGATTAATCGTCTATTCATACCTTACATTATAGATTTTTATTCTGTTTTAATCAATCTACGCTTTTTTTAGGCTTAGACGTATTCTTTTTTACTGATTTTTTTTGAGGTACGATACCCAAAAAGATTGTCTTTTCGAATTCGTATGAAGGCGGAATGTCAATTTTCCAGAAAAAGCAGTTTGTCGTGGCCTGATAGCGCTTTTCGGTCTTTCCGTTTACGGGACGCGTTATATAAAGCGGCTGAATGCAGATTCCTGCCTGCTCGTTCGATTCAAATACGAAGCGGTTCTTTTCATCAAGGTCTGAAAACTGCAAAAGCGAGACGTTGTTTTCTTCTGTAAAAATCGAATCAGCATCAACTTTCTGCTTGTTTTCGCCTGATATGATTTCAATCAAAAGTGATTTTTCGTCAGTTCCTGAAAAGCAAAGGTTTGATTCGATTGCGAAATAGCATTTCAAAGGCAGCGGACTTTCATTTTTGAGGATGTACTGAACCTTGATGCCGTTATCTGCAAAAAGATACTTTTTCTTGAGGTTTACGGGCTGCTGCAAAATTCCGAAAAGTGCGTTTGCGTTCAAGACGAGCTCTTTTCTGATTCTGTCAAAGTTGATTTCGGTGTAAACGATCTGAGAAAAGACTGCACTGCATGTTGATATGTCTTTTTTAAACTCGTCGAAATGGTCAAAATCGATAAGATGATCGACGAAAAGCTTCTTTGGGTAAAAATCGGTAATATCGTCAAAGTTTCTGATTCGTTTCATTGTGTCACAGTAATTTTTTGCCGTCGAAATCAGGTCGAGTTCGAAAATCATGCCGCCGCAAAGTGAAATGAAGGCGTTGTAGTCATTTTTGTGAACGATGTATTCTTTTCTTCCGTCCATGTCGTAATCAAAAGACAAAAACGAATCAGAAAGTGAATTTGAAGTTTCCCTGACAGATTTTTCTGCCAGAAGCAGATTTTTATAGGCATTTTCCCTGTTCTGTGTCTTGCAGATGCCGTCTGCTCCCAAAAACCAGTATGAATCCTGTCTTTGCGCCTTCCAAAGATACTGCCTTGTGCATTTTTTTCGGACCTTGTCGCCCTTGCACTGAGTCAAAATGATTGCAGTATATGTCATCCTTGAATAAAGGTACTGTACTTCCTGATAGGTATACATGAAGTTCTTGATGTTCGTGTTCTTGCTTTTTGTGCTCTCACCACTTTGAACGAAAGGCTGTAGTGCCCACTTTCTGATTTCTTCAGGACATCCGGCTGGAATGAAGGTTTGCTGAAAATCCTGATTGATTTTTATGTAGTTGCTCGGTGTTGAAAAATCAAAAAGCGGAGAATCGCTTGCCAGCTGGAAAAAGGTTTCGAACCAGTTTGAGTCAACGAGTTTTCCGACATCAGCAATTGGAAAGGACGTGAAAAAAAGGTGTTCGGCTTCCTTTTGATTTTCATCATTGTTGAGCTCAGAATAATATTTGATTTTTCCCAGAATATCCTGCGGGTCCGGCAGATCATCAAAATTGTCGATGCATTTAGACGATGGAATTACGTAAAGTGTTTTTCCCATGTCCTCAACGATGTGGACCTTTCCGTGCGGAACTTCTTCAGGTATCAGTTCTGAATTTACGATTACATAGTCTATGCCGCATGTCTTGAAGCTGGAAATCAGGCTTGGATCCCAGATGGAATCTCCAAGGAAGATGCCCCGGGTTCGTTTTCCGGTCTTTTTCCTGAGGTTTGTCGTGTTTTCTTCAATCTGACCTATTCGGTCAACAGGCAGAATCAGCGGAAAAATCGGTTCGTAATAGCCGCCGCCAAGAATTTCCACCTGCTTTCGGTTTGTAAGGTCCTTCAAAATCAGCAAAAATTCAGGGTGCTTTTCTGAAAGCCACTCAACGTATGAACACGGAAGGTAAAATGAGAATGCGATTTTTGGATGTGCGAACAAAAAGGACGCAATCTTCTTGAGGGAATTCTGATAAAGAGTCTCTTCAGAGAAATTTTCTACGTCGCTAAGGTGACAGTGCAAGGCACATGAGATTGATATTCTACACATAAAATTATTCGTTTGCTTCAGGATTTAGGTTTTCTGCACATTTATTTTTGCATTTGCTGCAATTATTATATAACGGATTTTCATTTGTGCAAAGAACAATATCGTTCTGATTTATAGGAAAAAGCTTAATTATTTTATTCGGGCACGATTCAACGCAGTTTCCACAGCCGGTACAGAACGGACTGATTGTTGCCGTGTGGTTCTTGATGTAAATTGCGTTTTCTGGACAGGACTGAATGCAGCTTCCAAAACCGAAACATACGGTTGGACAAAGAACTGCGCTGTCGTAAAAATTCTTGAAGATGTTGCAGTCTTTCTGACCGATGTAATTGAATTTCTTGAAATCAAATTCTTTTTCTGGAGAACAAAGAACTACAGCCTTCATTCCGGTTGTGGTTTTCTTGTCGAAATGTGGAATATCCTCGATGTCAGCCTGAATTACGTCTGAATCAGGATCTGCACTTACAATCTTGTTGAAAAATCTGATCAGTACGTAGGTTGCACCTGTAGAAAAGATGAAGAACAAGCTTGCAAATAAAATTTTCAAAAATAACTGCATTGTTTATTCCCCTCCCTACTTGAGCATCGTAAGCCAGGAGATGTTCGCGCCATAAAAAGCGATTATCAAAATGGCAATACTGATGAAGATTACGCTTCCTGTGTTGAATTCCTTGATAGGATGAGTTGACTTAAGTCTCTTTATCAGGGCACAGAAAACGAGCATGATTATTGCAAAAAACACGCACATTGAAAAATCTACGACAAGACACTGAACCAATGAGGTGCTTTCGTTTACAGAAATGAAGATTATTGGAAATGCAACTTCCAGTACCGATTTCGTCTCAAACTTGAAAAAAGCCAGTGATGAAAGAAGTGAAAAAATCAGGTACATCAAAAGGCATGTTATCGGCATGAGTGAAACCAGCGTCAAAGGGGCCAGAATGTAGACTGTGACCAGGTACGAAAGGCCTGATGCGATGACCGTGCACAAAAGAAGCTTGCAGCAGGTCAAAAGCAGGTGCTCAACCGTTGGCTGAAAAGTGAGCTTCTGCATTCCGATGCCGTATATCAGGATGGAAGGAACGAAAATCATGTAATACAAAATTGAATTTATAATCATTTTTTGTCCTTCTCCTTAGATTTCAAAGAAAAATAGTTTTTGAGTCTGATTCCCCTTTCAATTGAGGCCATGATGATTGCAATTATGATTACTGCAAACGGAATGGAACCGTAAAAGAAGGTGTCTTTGAACATGTTCGGATATGGCAGATGGATTTCAATCATTTTTGAAAGTCCTGGGAAAGTTATAGTTCCGTATCCGAAATAATCTCGCAAAAGGAAAATCAAAAAGAAAAGCGGCGTAAATTTAAGTATTACGAGAAACTTTTTGCTCAAAGATTCAGCTATTGTTTCGTCGTTTTCGAGCGCCACGAATTTGATTATCAGCACTGAGAATGAAACAAGATAAATCGAAAAGTCCGTGTAAAGATTCATCAGCGGAGAAAAAAGCTTTACCAGCTGATTGAAAATCGAACTTAAAAAGATGATTATGACGATTGAATAAATTGATTTTGCGTATTTTGAGGCAAAAATTTCAAAAAGATACTGCAGCAAGGTTCCGAAAAGGCAGATGAAAACGATTCCGAGGTAAAGAATTATGCCTGAAGCAAGTCTTCCGGCTGCAGGAATGAGGATGAGAGCTGTTGCAAAAATATAAAGCTGGCGTTTGTTTTTCTCGTTCATTTTGCCTCCTTTTCAAGAACTGTCTTGAGCTTATCTATCCAGAAATTCATGACGTATTCTGAAAGTCCGTATGTGAAGGCACTCTGCTGTGTATCCTTGATTCCGGCGATTCCGCAGAATTTAAGTTCTCTGCTGTTTCCGACGAATACGACCGGCACTGGTCCGTTCAATCCGATGATTCTTGTCAGGATCACGTAGTTGTCTCCTGGATTGATCGAATCGTTTGCTTTGAAAACGTAGGTTGATTCTTCGAGGGTCGATTTCAAGAATACCCTCTTTCCAATCGTATATCTTCCCGGATCATTCTGTTCGAGTACGACATTCACGGTTTCAACAACCCTCTTGTTATGGATGCCTCGTGGCAAAAGAATCAGCAGCACAAGGATTGCAAAAAGGGCCACAATGAAGCTTAAAAGTATCGAGGAATTTTTAATTTTCAGTTTTTCTTCCTGACTAAGCATAATTATTTTTCCTCATGGTTTTGTTTACTTTGTAAATATAGATTCTGTCCTCAAAATACTGAATGATAGGACTGATGATGTTGCAGATTAAGACTGTGAACATGTTGCCGATTGATGAGGTTCCACATCCGCAGATTAAAAAGCAGAAAAGACCGGCAATTGCACCGTAAATGATTTTTCCTCCCCAGCTTTGAGGCGTCGTTCCGTACGAATCGACCATAAAGAAGGCCGTGAACAATGTTCCGCTTGTCAGTATTGAAAAAAGAACGTCGCCCTGTGCAAATTTTCCGGTAAAAGGCATCTGACTGAAAAGCAGTACGAGAACGCTGTAAACGAAAAGGTAAACGGCAGGTGCAATCCAGTTTATCATGTCAAATGAAATCAGAATGATCGAAGCGATCAGAGTCAAAAAGTTGAACCTGAAGGCTGGAATCGGAGAGCCTGAATCCCAGAAAAGTGAAATGTATCCGTTAGGCACTTCTATTCCAAGATGGGAGAAAAAGTGCGTGTTGAGTGCAAAGGTTATTTTTGAGTCAAAGCTCATCAGGTCGAAACTGCCGCTGTTGATCAGGTCAAGACCTGGTTGTCCCCCTTCGAGAAGTGATTTTGTAATCATTGTTTCAGGGAAAAAGCTCATTCCAAGAAGGTAGAAAAATACAACTGTGAACGCAACTGGATTTATCCATGTGGCACCCGTTCCACCAAAGATATGCTTAGAAATCAAAAGTGAGATGAACGTAAATATAAATACGGTTACGAGCGGATAGCTTGAAGGAATGAACATTCCTATCATCAGACCTTGAACAAGGGCCGTAAAATCGAGAAGCGTATTTTTATGCCTGATTTTGTTGCTCAAAAGTTCTGCAAGATAAGAGGCTGTAATCGAAATCAGGATTATCAGAAGGTTTGAATACGATTTGGTAACGAAAAGCATTACAACCTGTGGCAAAAGAAGCACGAAAATCGCAAGAGAAATATGAGTAAGCGACGGCGTCAGGTACAAATAAGGACTTAAACGTAAATTTCTAAAAGTTTTTTTCATTTTGCCTATCCTTTAGAAGTTTGATTGTCTGATAAAGCGGAATCCTTGCAGGACAAACCGTGTTGCAAAGCTGACACTCAGTACAGTATTTGATTGTCTTTTCGTAGGTGCTTCCGAGCGGATCACCAGCACTGTATCGTTCGTAAATTTTGTCCGGTCTGAGTTTTTCTTCGCAGATCAAGTTACATTTTCCGCATCGGATGCATTGAGTCTGAATCTGCCGAGGGAAATATCTTGATGTCGTGACAAAAATCGTATGCACGTATCGTGTAACCGGAGTATCCAGGTCTGAAACGGCTGTTCCGTTTACTAGTCCGTTGATGATGATTTGTGAAGGCTGCTCGTGAAATCCACCGCATTCGTTGAATATGTTTCGGAGGGTTGTTCCGATCCTTACTTTAAGAATCTGGTTCTGTGCGATCGCATCTCCCTGAACCTGGATGAACCTGTCGATTGCCGGATATGAATGCACGATTCCATTGTATACGTCAAGACATGTTTCTGCGCTTACTCCAAGTACCGATTCGTATTCGATTGCGTGTTTTTCCTTCAGGAACTGATTTGCCATTTTTAGGATCTGCTTGTAGTTTCCGCATGGATAATTCTTGATTTTCTTTTCGATGAATTGTGGTTTTGCCTTTACGAAAAGATCCTGGTATTCTGCTTTTTCAGGAATTGAAAACTCCCCTTTCTGGCTGAAAAACAGAACGAAAGGAGCATTGATGATTTCTGCTATGATTGCAGCGCCTTCAATGACCTGAGCTTTGAACTGGTTTGCGATGAAGCTTTCAATGCTCGTGTCGCTTTCCTTGTCGAAAAGTCGCACTACAAGAGGCTTTGTCGAGTGTGATTTAGATTCTTCAACTATTTCATCTAGTTGGTTTGCAAGCGACTCGTTTTTTTCAAACGTGTTGATGATTCCCATTTCGGAAATCTGCTTTATTTTTCGGGAAACCGATACCGCATTTTTCCAGTCGTAAACATCTTTTTTCTGTCCTGAAAAAGTAAAGTTTCCTGACATCTCGATTAAAAGGCTCTTTGCGTTTTTTCCGTTCGGCATGGAAATGTCAAGAACATCCTTTATTATGCCCGGAATCGGTGAATGAATGCAGGCCGGATATTTATTGTCTGGATTTTCGCATTCGGATGCGACGATCTGTCCTTCCTCGATCTGCTCGCCTTTTTCAACAAGACTTTTCATTGAGCACGAACCGCTCTGGCACATCGAAAGAACTGCCATCGAAGGAAGATATGCTATTTTATATGTTTGATATTGCTGTTTTCCAAATCTGGAAAATTCTCGTATCGAAACCATCAATTTTTCCTATTCTTTTTTTTCAGTACAAAGAATAATAATATATCAGAGCAAGAAAAAAATAAACCCATCAGCATGACAATGATTTTGATTGAAAGGTCATTTTTGGCTCCTGAATATTTTACCCTGTAGATTCCACCCTGATTTACAAGGATTTTTTCTATTGTCGGTTCGTCCTGCTTTTTTATCTTCTTAATGGTCTTTTTGATGAACGAACTTGAAAACTTTTCGATTATGTTGATTTTTGATTCAATCTTGCCATCATTTTCATAATATTCGAGGTTTTGAATCGTGGATTTTCGTTTTACAGGCGAAATGTATGATTTTTCGTTAAGAGTATTGTATGAAATGTTGATTCCGTTCCATACCTGATCAACGTAATTGCTCAAATCCGGGAGCTGTTTTTCTTCAGAACTGTTTTTTCTTGCCTTGCTGTAGGCAGAATATGAAAAGCCTTTGCTTAAAGTCCTTGAAGGACAAGGAATTTCGTAGGAAGCTGTCTTTTTGTTTTTTGCGAGCGGTATTGTAAAAGTTAATATTCCAGAAACTATTATCAAGGCGCAAATCGTGTAAAAGCAATAAATCGTCCTTGAAGTTACCTTTGGAATCCAGTAAGATCCGACGATTTTTGTGTAATTAAAGTATTCGCCCTGCTTGATGAAAATGAAACTGACCTGTTCGTAAAGAACGTAAATTGTGGCACAAAGTACCAGCGTATCAAGATAGAGCATGAAGCTTTTCCAAAGTGATAAGACGGCACATATTAGGGATGCGCAAAGCATTGAAAGAATGTACGGATTTTTGATTGTAACTTCAAATCTGTAGCGTCGGTTTTCAGTCCTGCTCCACAAAAGGACGGCTGTCAAAAAAAAGATTGATGCAAAAAGACTTTGAAGGGAGGGATTGAAAAGAACGTAAATCAAAAATGGAAAGGTCGAAAGACTGAATTTCAGTCTTGAATTGCTGTAAAAAAATGCGCAGAAGACATAAAAAAACAGGATGAAGGCGAAAAGAAAGATGTAGTTTGTCGTATTCAAATCCTGAACGGCCTTGAAAGGAGCGGCCTTGAGTTTTGAGCTTGAAATACGTTTTGGAACGTAATAGAGCCTGAAATTTCCGCTTCTGTCTGAAAAATATTTGTCCTGATTTTTCGTGTAGTTGCCAAAAAGCGAGTTTGGAAGGATCGGTGTTATTTCCGGTGCAAAGTTGGATCTAGGAGAAGAAATGCTTACTACATCTTCTACTTTGATTTTAGAAAGATAGTTCAGAACATCTTTTTCTGGTACAGATTTTTCTACGGCAATAACGTGCCATTTTTTCCAAGGGGAAGATTTTGTGCCTGCATGAAAAAATAAAAGGATAAAAAAACTGAGTGCAAAAAATATTGATGAAATGATGATAATTTTTTTTGAGTTCATCGCTCAATCAAATCCGTATGAAAAGTGAAAAAACGATTCCTATTGCAAGTCCAAGAATCGCGCCGCCTAAAACTTCAAGAGGCTTGTGTCCCTGAATTTCTTTGACTGATGCGATGTCTATATCGTCTTTTCCTGAAAGGTATCGGCCGATTTCGTTGATTTTCATGGCCTGAATTCCAGTTGCCCTTCTTACTCCAAGTGCATCACGGATTGTAATCAATGTGAGACAGCAGGCAAGCATGAAAATATCAGTATCGAATCCATCCTTGAATCCGATGGTCGTGCAGACGGCTACAACAACAGCAGTATGGCTCGATGGCATTCCTCCGGTGCTCCAAAAAAGCGACTCAAAAAACTCACTGACTGAATGAATCTTTTTCTGGCAGAGACGGATGATGGTTTTTATGAACTGAGCCGAAAGCCATGCAAAAATGATTGAGATGAAAACCGGGCTTTTAATTAAATTTTCCAAACGCTGATACGCATTTATAGTCTGTTGTGTATCCATATCAGAATAGTTTTAAATTTTATGTGACACTTTGTCAACTATGTTTTTTATAGATTTTTTGGTATAATGATTCGGTATGGATTTTGTGAATTTTACGGCTAGCGAAAACGATGCTGAAAGAAGAATCGACAGGATCATTTTAAAAATGGTACCTCAGATGAACATATCAATTGTCTGCGCAAACTTAAGGAGCGGTTTTATCCGGCTGAACGGAAAGAAATGCAAGAATTCCGAGCGCGTTTCCTGCGGCGACACTCTTTCGATAGAAAAACACCTTTACGAGCGCTTCGCCGGCACCACGACACAAGCCGGCGGTAAGAACGCGGCGAGCGCCACGACACAAGCCGGCGGCTCCACTAAAACTGCGCACACTACGAACGCTTCCGGCACTGACTTCGACCTCGGCAAACGGACGCTTTTTCGAAACGAACACATCCTTATATTAAATAAGCCGCGCGGCATGCTTGTCCAAAAGGCAAACAAAAACGATATCTCGCTCGACCAGATTGTCGAAAACGACTACAGGCAAACTTTCGGCTCCTCATCCCTTTCGTTCAAGACAGGACCCATGCACCGGCTGGACAAAGGCACGAGCGGAATAATCTGCTTTTCACAAAGCCTGAAATGTGCCCGCTGGTTTCAGCAAGCCATGCTTTCACATCAGTTCAAAAAGACATACATTGCCATCTGCAAGGGAAAGCTTGATGAAAAGGAAAAATGGGTAGACAACATCTCAAATGACTTTTCAAAAAACGAAGGCGGGTTTTATACGGGAAAAATCAGCTGCGATGAAGACAACTCAAAGGCGGCAATTACCTACGCGCGTCCCCTTGCCTACGGAAAAGATGGAAATGTTGACTTGACTCTCGTGGAATTCGTGATTGAAACGGGACGTCACCATCAGATAAGACTTCAAAGCAGCGAACACGGATATCCTCTTTATGCAGATTCAGCCTATTCCAAGTCAAACGCCGACGGATTTTACCTTCACTGCATCAAACTTGAAATCGGAGAAAATGAATTTTCCATTCCCGAGACGATCTATTGCAAACCGAGCATGGAATTTCAAAACGCAATGAAAAATTTCTTGATAAAATATAATGTTGAGGACTATAATATTTTGTCATGAGTTTTCTGTCTAAGGTTTCTAATTTTCTTAAAGGTATACAGGTTTATGCTCTCGTCGGTGAAAGTGGTACGGGAAAAAGTTTCCGCGCCAAGCTTGTTGCCCAAAAATACAACCTTCAGGCAATTATCGATGACGGTCTTTTGATTCAGGATGATAAGATTCTGGCCGGACGTTCTGCAAAGCGCGAGTCAAACTTCCTTGGGGCTGTCCGCGTAGCACTTTTCGATGACAAGGCTCACAGGGATGAGGTTGCCAAGGTACTTCACAAGATGAATTTCAAGCGAATCCTTGTTCTGGGAACCTCAGAAAAGATGGCCAATAAGATTACCCTGCGTCTCCAGCTTCCGCCTCCCGTAAAATTTATTCATATCGAAGAAATTGCAAGTCAGGAAGAGATTGATCAGGCCATCCGAAGCCGCCGAATCGAAGGAAAGCACGTAATTCCAGTTCCTGCAATCGAAGTTAAAAAATCCTATCCTCAGATTTTCCACAAGGCCATCCGTGTGTTTTTTGGTAAAAAGGAAAAGCCTAATAAGATTTCAGGCAACAATACGAGGGTTTATGAAAAGTCTGTCGTACGTCCGGAATTTTCTAAAAAAGGACGTGTCGAAATTTCAGAAGCCGCCCTCACCCAGATGGTCATGCACTGCGTAAACGAATTCAACAGTGAAATCAGGGTTAAAAAACTCGTCATCAAGACTGATGAGCGCGGATACCGTCTTGTCATTACAATCGACGTGCCTTTTGGAACTCAGCTTTCTGCAACTATTTTCAACATGCAAAAATACATCATCGAAAATATTGAACGCTATACAGGTATCCTGATTGAAGAAGTCAGCATCATCATTGATAAGATTTCTGCTGTGGAAAAAAAGGAAACTGTGGAGGAAACTTCTGATAAGCCTAAAATTATGACGGCTGATCAGATCATCAAGAAAATCAAGGAAGTTGCAGTTTCTGATGCTTTCAAAAAGGAAAAGAAGAAAAAGGGCCACAAGAAGGACCTGAATAAAAACGACTCTGATAAAGACGCTCAGGAAGGCGCCGCTTCAGAATCTGACAATCAGAATTAATTGATTCAACGAGGCTTTTTGTTTCGGACGGTAATGCCGTTGTCTTTCAAGACCTTTTTTATGGCCTTTTCAAGTTCAGTCCTCTGCGGATTCATCGGCAGAACGAAATTCCTGCACTCTTTCCAGGTCTGTCTGTAAATTTCAGAAGTGTTTTTATTGATTTCAAGCTCTGTCTTCCAGTCGGTAAGGCAGTCAGTATAGTCTTTGATCAGATAATAAAGTTTTTCTCCAAGGTCGCACTCAGGTTTCGAGGCAATTCTTTCATCAAGCTTTTTCATGCTTTCCAGAAAGGCCGTTTCGTATTCCTTGTTTTTCATCATCATGCTGTAGGCGTTCGGCTGAAGGTATTCAAAAACCTTAAGTTTGAGTGCCGTGCTGAAAATCTTATATGCATTTCCTGAATTGATGATTTTGAGAAGCTCTTCTGTAAGGCGTGAAGGAGAAACCGTGTTCAAAAGATGGGCATTTTTCTTAATCTGCTTCTGGAGCTTATGGTTCATCTTGAAACTGTTTGCCGAAGAATATTTTATTGCCCTGATGATTCTTACCGGGTCTTCTGTAAAGATCCTGTCGAGTGCGATTAAAGGCTTGAGAACGTTCTTTTTGATGTCCTCAACGCCGCCGCAGTAATCGATTATCTGCTCTTTTGCGATGTCGTAGTAAAGCGCATTGAGCGAAAAGTCTCGTCTTTTTACGTCCTGTTCGATCGTTCCGAAAACATTTCCGACAGAACCGTTTTCGTTGGAACGGAAGGTGCTTACCTCAAAAAACTTAGGTCCGAAAAATACGTGTACCAGACGGAATCTTTTTCCGATGATTCTTGAGTTTCGAAAGATTTTTTTGATTTGGGTCGGAGTTGCTTCCGTTACGATGTCGAAATCCTTTGGCTTTTTGCCCAAAAGCAGGTCGCGTACGGCTCCTCCAACAAGATATGCCTGATATCCATAATCATTTAACTGATAGATGATTTTGAGAGCGTCGACGTCTATGTCTTTATTTTTAATTGAATGTTCGTTTTTTGTATAAATAATCGCGGATTTTACAGCTCGTCCGTTCTCATTAGTTGAATATCTGTAAAGCATTGTATTTTCACAATAATACAGAAATGTCCTGAATTTCAAGTACCATCCCAAGTCGTGACTTTTTTGGAACTTTCCGATATAGTTTTGATATGACAGTCGTAACTCAGAATATGATTTTTGGCGGATATTGCGTTTCTCAAAATGATGAAGGTAAAAAAATCCTTGTAAAGGGAGCTTTGCCCGGTGAAACTGTTGAAGTTAAGGTTACTTCAAACAAAAAGGACTATGATGAGGCCCTCGTCGTTAACGTGATTAAAAGCAGCCCTTACAGAACCGAGCCAAAATGTGCATATTACGGAACATGCGGAGGATGCAACCTTCAGTATGCTGATGATGAGTATCAGACTGAACTTAGAAAATCAATTCTTGTTAATGCCCTCGATCGAAACGGCATAAAGCTTTCTGACGATAAGATTGAGTGCGTGAGCGGTTCAAAATGGAATTACAGAAGCCGTTTCGTGCTTCATAATGGCGGCCTGATGGAAAACGAAAGCAACCGTCCTGTAATTGTTCAGGAATGCCCTGTTGCAACTGCGGCTGTAAATGACGTGCTTCAAAATGCTGAACTTATGCAGAAGGCAAAAAATTTTGACAAGCTTCATATTTTTGAAGACAAAACCTCGGTGAATTATTGCGAGGCAGTCCTTAAGGAAAAAAATCAGAATAAAAAAATAATCGGAAATAAAAAAAAGAACGTAAAGACAGGCGGAAAAAGAAATATTTACGAGGGAACCAATTTTTCTTCATCAGTTCAGAGCCTTGCACAGATTGAAGTCTGTGGAAACCGTATGAATTTTGATGTCCGGGGCTTTTTCCAGTCAAACCTTGAGATGCTTGAAAAAACTGGTGAAATCCTGAAAAAGAATTTTTACGGCGAAAATCTTCTGGACATCTATTCTGGGGGAGGCACCTTGTCCTTGATTTTGAAGGATAATTTTAAGAATTTTACGCTTGTCGAGCACAATCGTGACGCACTCACCTGTGCCGAAATCAACTTGAGCGGAATTTCGCACGAAAGTTACGGTCTAAGCGGTGCAAAATGGGTGGAACTTTATAAGTCACAGAAAAATCCACTGGCTTACGACGCGCTAGTAATTGACCCTCCAAGAAGCGGGATGGAAAAAGAAGTTCTTTCCTGGATTTGTTCGAGCGAAATTCCGCGTATCCGCTCGATGAGCTGCGACCCGGTAACCCATTCGAGGGATTTGGCACGTCTGATTCAAAGCGGCTACACCTTGCAAAAGCTTTATTTATTGGATTTTTATCCGCAGACTTCGCACATCGAAAGTCTTGCAATCCTTGAAAAGTAGATATGAAAAAGCATTTCTTTTACCAAAAAACAATCTTTCTCGTTCCGCTGTTTGTTTGGCTCTTTGTATCATCTGCGATTTTTGCTCAGTCCTATTCATCAAATGTTGAAATACGATCCCTTCCGTCCCAGCCTGAATGGTATTGTGTTCTTCCAGGCTCCCCGATTTGTCCTTTGGAGCGAACTTCTTATGGAATTGCAACCGTAACGGACCAAAGATGCCTTGTGCTGGTCGATTGCTATAAAAAAAGCATATATAGGCAACGCAACCTCGACTACTCGTTCAAGTATCTTACGGTCGGTTTTTCGGATTTTCTTTTCGTGGTTGATGGCGAAAACAAGCTTCATGTTTATAACCCTACGGCAGTCGAACTTTTTGAAAAAGCCCTTTCGATTTCCCCTGTTCAGCCACCCGTTGTCGGAACGGACGGTTCATTGTTTTTCAGGGATGCAAGTTCAATTTTGGTCTGCGACATGATGGGCAATCAAAAAAGGCTAATTAATCTTGATGACCAAAACACAAGCCTTCCTCTTATTGCCTTGGAAGACGGTTCTTTGATTGCCGTTCAGAATTATGAAAGCGAAAATATGACAAAAATTGTCAGGTTTTCTACAAACCTTGACATCATTCAGGAAATAAAATATGACACTTTAATTTCCAGAATGTCATATTTTAAGGGCATTTTGTTCATGAAGCTAAGAAATGGTACCATCGAACAGTTAAAACTTGACAAAAATGTCATGATTAAAACAAAAGCGCCTTCAAAAATGCTTTCTGCCGTCATTTCAGCTGGTTTCGATTCGTCTTACATTCAGGGAAACGGAAATCCATATCTTTGTTTTTCTGAAAGTTCCATCCTCACTATCGAAAAAAACAATTCGATTCAAAGTCATTATGAATACGGCTTTTCTGAATTCGTTAAGGTTTCCTACTGTAATTCTTACCTGCTTGTTGCCTTCCAGAACTGGACCTTGAATGCCTATAAAATCAAAATTCCGATATCCGAGCAAAAGGTCAAGAATTCCATCCGTAAGGTCGATTATTCGACTTTTGCCGCTAATTTTTCAGGCGGTAAAAAGACAATCGAAACTCTTTTGAGCGAAGCTAAGACAAGTCCTGAAAAATGCGCCACAGATCCACTCAACCTTAAACTGATTGATGAGTATGCATGGCAGCTACATCGGGAATATAACCAGAACTACACTCTTGAAAACCGGGATCTTTTGATTAAGACCGGAGAGGATGCACGTCATCTTTTGGAAGTTATTACCCTTTTGAACTTAAAACAGTACTCTTTCTTGTATTGTGATGTAATCAACTGCGACTCAAATTCCTTGAACGTGGCTCAGGCAATTCAATTTGCGTCTGTCTTTGCCTACGATGAAGGCCTGATCATGAAATCAATCGAGCGCTACGTCCACGATTCAAAAAAGATGGCGGATCCTCTTTTGTGCTCTTCAATCTGCAACTTCGTTTACGAAAACTGCCGTGTCATGGGACTTCCTGTAATCATCAACCAGGGAAAAAAGCTGATGACATACATGCTTTCCGTTCAGACCAATCAGAACGTAAGGACCAGTGCCCGTGCTACTATAGAAAAAATAATTGCATTGGAAATGTAACGAGATTATAATAGAGTCATGAAGAAATTATTTTTTGTATTGGCTTTATCTTTATTTTCTGTCGGACTTTTTTCCCTCGAAGTAAGCAAGGGAGAACTTGAAAGCGCTACATCAACTGATGCGGACAAAATCGTTTTCAAAAACTACACGGGTCCTCTTTCAGTAATCCAATCACGAGATCAGATTTCTGGAATCGGTTCTTACATCGGTGGAAATGTTGGAAAAGACGTTTCCGTTCCCGGCACCTATTCCTATTCGCCAAAATATAAAATCGTTCATGCGGTAAGCGAGGACGAACAGGGAAAACTCGATGCGGACATCCTTCTTTTGAGCGCAAATGCCGGAGTTGACCACATCAACAACCTAAGGCTCATCATTTCTTCATACCTTTCAAGCGCCTATAAATATTCAAAAGCTGATGCAGATACACTTGCCGTCTTCATCACCGTGTACAATGCCGTTTATCGTGGCAACATG
Source organism: Treponemataceae bacterium (assembly GCA_024697985.1). Lineage (GTDB taxonomy): Bacteria > Spirochaetota > Spirochaetia > Treponematales > Treponemataceae > RGIG9060. Next base: position 17,342 of record JAILRX010000277.1, read on the forward strand.
GATGTTTTCAATGCAAAGTACAAGGAAAACGTGACCTGGCATCTCGAAGCTGATAAGGTTGGTCTTTCGACAAATTACGAAGACTGGCCGGGAAAAACTCAGGTTGTAATCCCTCTTTCTGATATTGCAGGCGGATTAAGCACCATCGATACGACACTT